>JAADFR010000092.1 GCA_013152755.1 Alphaproteobacteria bacterium | reverse complement strand
GCCTGAAAATGTGGCCATCTGTCTGAAGGCGCTGTCTTACGCGCTGTCCCGCTAGGAAAAGCATATGAAGAAGGGTAAAATAAAAGCCGTCCGAGGGTCTTTGCTCTGGTTCACCGGCAATCCGTTTGTGACAGCGCAAAGCGATTGTGTGACCTATGAGGAGGATGGCCTGCTGATCATTCAGGACGGTCATATTCAGGCCAGCGGCCCGGCGGCAAGCTTACTCCCCGCTTTGGACAGGGATGTGACCGTGGAGCATTATCCGGACCATATCATCATGCCCGGCTTCATTGATGCCCACACCCATTATGCCCAGATGCAGATCATCGGAGCCTACGGTAAGCAGCTTCTGGACTGGCTCAATGATTATACTTTCATTGCTGAACAGGCCTTTGACGATGGGGCGCATGCGGCCGCGATGGCAGATTTTTTCTGTCAGGAATTATTGCGCCGGGGCACAACCACCGCCGCCGTCTATTGCACCGTGCATCCCCAGTCGGTTGATGCCCTATTCGAGGCCGCGACGCAGCGTAATATGCGCATGATCGGCGGCAAGGTGATGATGGACCGAAACGCACCGGATGCCTTGCTGGATACGCCGCAACTGGCCTATGACCAGTCAAAGGCGCTCATCGAACGCTGGCATGAAAAAGGCCGTAATCATTACGCCCTGACCCCCCGTTTTGCCCCCTGTTGCAGTATGGAACAGCTGGATATGGCCGGTAAAGTACGCGGCGAATTTGATCGCCTGTATGTACAGTCCCATCTGTCGGAAAATGAGGCAGAGGTCAATTGGGCAGGGGAACTTTTCCCCGATAGGAGCGGCTATCTTGATGTTTATAATCACCATGGCCTGACCGGGCAATATAGCCTGTACGGTCATGCCATTCACCTCACAGCTGCCGAATGGCAGGATGTGCGGGACCGGGGGACGGGCATCGTTCATTGTCCCACATCCAACCTGTTTCTGGGCAGTGGCCTGTTTAATCTGGGCGCGGCCATGGGTGGGCCTGACCCGGTAAATTTAAGTATCGGCACCGATGTGGGGGCCGGGACCAGCCTGTCTATGCTGACTACCCTTGGCGAGGCCTATAAGGTGGCTCACTTAAAGGGCTATTCTTTGAACGCGTTTCAGGCTTTCTATCTGGCCACCTTGGGCGGGGCGCGGGCATTGTCTCTGGATCATCTGATCGGGTCGCTGGATGTTGGTAAGGAGGCCGATTTTATCGTGCTGGACAAACGATCCACCCCCCTTATGGCCAAGCGTATGGACCGGGTCAGTTCCATAGAAGAAGCCCTGTTTGTCCTGATGACCATGGGTGATGACCGGGCCATCGCCGCCACCTATATCTTCGGACAGAAATGCTATGCACGGGCAGAGGGGTAAGCGAATGAGTGAATATGTGTCAAGGTGTGGATTACAGGTCAATGGCCAATTGGCGGATTTCGTTGAGACAGAAATACTTCCGGGCCTTGACCTGACGGCTGATCATATCTGGCAGGGGTTATCGGAATTGATACGCGATTTTGCCCCCCGCAACCGCGCTTTACTGGCTCGGCGGGATGATTTGCAACAGGCACTTGACCAATGGCACCGGGACCATAAAGACGGCAAAGGCTATGAAGGTTTCCTGCGCGAGATCGGCTACCTGTTGCCGGAGGGGCCGGATTTCTCCATTTCGCCGGGGGAAATGGACCCGGAAATCACCCAAGTGGCTGGCCCGCAATTAGTGGTGCCGGTGGATAATGCCCGCTTTGCCCTGAATGCCGCCAATGCCCGTTGGGGCAGCCTTTTTGATGCGCTCTATGGCAGTGATGTCATCCTGCCGCCGGAGCAGAATAGCACGGGCTATGACGGGGCGCGGGGGGCGAAGGTCATTGACTATGCCAATGATTTTATGGACCGGAATTTTCCCCTGATGACGGGCCGTCACGGGGAGGCCATCGCCTATCATGTGACGGACCAAAGCGGCCTGCGGGTCAGCCTGAAAGATGGCACGGATACGGGGTTGCGTTACGCCGGGCAGTTTATCGGTTTTCAGGGGGCAGGGGATAGTCTGCGGTTGCTGTTCGTTCATCATGGTTTGCATGTGGAGCTCAGGATAGACCGCCGCCATCCGGTGGGGGCGGGTAACCTGTCGGGGGTCTGTGACATCATGGTGGAATCGGCTTTGACCGCGATTATGGATTGCGAAGATTCCGTGGCCGCCGTGGATGCGGCGGACAAGGTGGCCGTCTACCGGAATTGGCTGGGCCTGATGACCGGGACACTTGTGGCGGCGCTGGAAAAGAACGGCAAGACCATAGAACGCCGTCTGGCCCCGGACCGGACATGGCAGGCCGTGGACGGCGGCGAGATCACGCTGCCGGGGCGGAGCCTGATGCTGGTGCGTAATGTGGGCCATCTGATGACCACGGATGCGGTTCTGGCCGGGGAGGGGGCTGAAATTCCCGAAGGCATATTGGATGCCCTGATCACCAGCCTTTGCGCCCTGCATGATCGAGGACAAAACAGCCGGGCGGGAAGCATTTACATCGTCAAGCCCAAGATGCACGGGCCGGAGGAAGCGGCTTTTGCCAATGATCTTTTCGACCGGGTTGAGGATATTCTGGGTCTGCGCCGTTACAGCATCAAGATCGGGGTCATGGATGAGGAACGGCGCACAACCCTGAATCTGAAGGAATGCATCCGGGCGGTGAAAGACCGTATTTTCTTTATCAATACCGGCTTTCTGGACCGGACCGGGGATGAAATCCACAGCGATATGGAGGCCGGGCCCATGGTGCGTAAAAACGCCATGAAGGACACGGTCTGGATTGAGGCATATGAACGCTGGAATGTTGATATTGGCCTTGGGGCGGGCCTGCGGGGCCGGGCGCAGATTGGCAAGGGCATGTGGGCCATGCCCGATGAAATGGCCCGGATGATGGCCACCAAGGCCGCGCAACTGTCCGCCGGGGCAAGCTGCGCCTGGGTGCCGTCACCCACGGCGGCCACGCTTCACGCTCTCCATTATCATGACATTGATGTGATGGCTCAACAGGCGGCACTGGAAAGCGGCCCTCCGGCCAGCTTGGCGGATTTGATCACCCTGCCCATATTGACAGACTTACCAGTTTCCGATGCGGATATTACCAGCGAACTTGATAACAATTGCCAGAGCATATTGGGTTATGTGGTGCGCTGGATAGATCAGGGGGTGGGCTGTTCCAAGGTGCCGGACATTAACGGCACGGCCCTGATGGAGGACCGGGCGACTTTGCGTATCTCTAGCCAGCATATGGCCAACTGGCTTCACCACGGCATCTGCACGGCGGAACAGGTGACGGCCAGCCTGAAACGCATGGCAGAGGTGGTGGACGGCCAGAATTCCGGCGATAATAATTACATAAATATGGCCCCGGACTATGACGGTCCGGCGTTTTTGGCCGCCTGTGACCTTATCTTCAAGGGGCGCGTGCAACCCAGCGGCTATACGGAGCCTTTGCTCCATGCCCGGCGGCGGGAGGTAAAGGCCCGATGACCGAACTTGCCCTTGTAAAACCCGGCGGTAAAGGACAGGTGCAATCTCTGGCCCGGGCTTTTGGCTTGCTGGAAACCGTTGCCGAGGCCGGGGTGGGTCTGGGCCTTAGCCATATTGCCGCCCGCATGGGGCTCGCCCCGTCTACAACCCATAGATTGCTCAATTCCATGCGCGATCTGGGCTATGTGGAAAATGATCCGACAACGGGCCTCTGGTCGGTGGGGCTACAGGCCTTTCGGGTGGGCAATGCTTATCTGCACAAGCGGGATTTTGTCTCTCAGGCCCGGCCTTTCATGAAAAAACTGGTGGCAGAGGTCGGTGAAACGGTCAATATGGCCATATTGGATCAGGACAATGTGGTCTTTATCGCTCAAGTGGAATGTGCGGAAGTTATGCGTATGGCGGTGCCCATTGGTCGGCGCGGGCCACTTCATGCCTCGGCCGTGGGCAAGGCTATTCTGGCCACACTGACCACAGGGGAAGCGCGGGATATTATGGGGCGCATAGATTTTACCGCCCTGACCGTGAAAACCCACCGTAATATGACGGCTCTAACAGCGGACCTTGCCGGGGTGCGGCGGCGGGGCTATGCCCTTGATGAGGAAGAGCAAAGCCTAGGCATGCGCTGTATTGCGGCGCCGATCTTTGATGAGCATCAGGATGCCATTGCCGCAATTTCCATCTCCGGCCCCACGGTTCGCTTGACGGACAATGATATTGAAAGCGCCGGGCAAGCGGTGATGACGGCGGCGGCGGACATCACAAGGTCAATTGGCGGCCAACAGAAAAAATAACGAGGAAACGGATTATGGAACTGGATTTTACAAGTTGGCTCAGCATGGCCCTGCGCTGGTTGCATCTGATTACGGGCATCGCGTGGATCGGGTCATCTTTTTACTTTGTCTGGCTGGATAATAACCTGCGCAAGGCCCGGGACGCGGCCGATACGGAAAAGGGCGTTTCCGGTGAGCTCTGGGCCGTACATGGCGGCGGTTTTTATCATAATCAGAAATACAGCGTTGCCCCCAAAGAGATGCCTGCGGAATTGCATTGGTTCAAATGGGAAGCCTATTTCACATGGATCAGCGGGTTTCTGCTGTTGGCCCTGATTTATTATTACGGCGCGTCCGTATTCCTTGTGGATGCGGCCAAATATGACCTGTCGCCCATGATGGCGGTCTTTCTGGGCCTGTCCTTCCTTGTGGGCGGCTGGATTGGTTATGACCTCTTGTGCCGCTCACCTTTGGGCCGGTCCAACGGCGCTTTTGGTCTGGTCTGGTTTATCCTGCTGACCATCAGCGCGTGGGCTTTGGCGCAATTGTTCAATGACCGTGGGGCCTATATCCATGTGGGGGCCATGATCGGCACCGTTATGGCGGCCAATGTCTTTATGGTGATCATTCCGAACCAGAAAAAAGTGGTTGCCGACTTGATCGCGGGCCGTTCGCCGGACCCCAGACTGGGCCAGATGGCAAAACAGCGGTCTTTGCATAATAATTACATGACCCTGCCGGTGCTGTTCATCATGATCAGCAATCATTATCCTCAGACCTTTGCCAACCCCTATGGCTGGTTGGTCCTGACTGAGCGGTATCGGCGTAGTGGGTTGGCTGATCAGGCATTTCTTTAACCTGAAAAATCAGGGCCGGACTCATTATGGTCTGGCGGTTCTGTCGGTGGTGGCGTTCCTTGGCGTGATGGTGATGGCCGCCTTTTTCAAGCAGGCGGCAAAAACCGATATTACCCTTGAGGCGGGCAGTGTCACCTATGCCGCGGTGCAAAAAATTATGAAGACCCATTGTACGGCCTGTCACAGCATAGCCCCGCGCCATGAATTCTTTGAGGAAGCCCCTAACGGCGTCACCTT
>JAADFR010000091.1 GCA_013152755.1 Alphaproteobacteria bacterium | reverse complement strand
ATGCTTTTGTGGATAACAGAACACAAGTCAAATATGTGGGGACCCGCTGGCTGGAATGGTCAAAGGATGGCCGGGGCAATTACTGGAGCGATAATGCGGCCTTTGATTTGAACCGGGATGGTATTGCCGATAATGTCTATCGGCCAAATGACCTGACCGATCAGATTTTATGGCGCTATCCCTCGGCAAAACTATTGGTTAACAGTCCGGCGGTTCAGGTGTTAAGATGGGCGCAGGCGGCTTTTCCGGCACTCCACCCTGGCGGCGTGGTGGACAGTGCGCCCCTGATGAAACTGCCAAAAGATATGAGACATAATTAATGGGACTTAACCCGACCATAGAGCTGTCATCCGTGACCAAGGAATATGGCAAAACCATAGCCGTTGACGGGGTTAGCCTCGCGGTGGCCCCCGGCGAATGTCTGGCCCTTGTCGGCCATAACGGCGCCGGGAAAAGTACATTGATCAAGATGGTTCTGGGCCTGATCGGACCAACCAACGGCAGGGTGCGGGTTATGGGGCGTGATCCCCTAGACAGCGCCTTTAACAACCTGCGCAGTAAAATTGGTTTTCTGCCCGAACAGGTGCTGTTTCAGAATAATATGACCGGGCGGGAGACGCTGGAATTTTATGCCCGGCTGAAGGGTGCTTCTCTGGAGGCTCTGGACGCTTTATTTCACCGGGTTGATCTGTTCGGCGCAGCGAACAATCGCATTTCCACCTATTCCAAGGGTATGCGTCAGCGCCTCGGGCTGGCACAGGCTTTGATTGGGACACCTGATCTGCTCATTCTGGATGAGCCAACGTCGGGCCTTGATCCGGCCTCGCGTCAGAATGTTTACAGTATCATCAATGATATGAAGGCCGCAGGGGCCACGGTGCTGATCTCATCCCATGCCCTGACCGAACTGGACAGCCGTATTGACCGGGTGGCCATCCTGAACCGGGGCCATATGGCCGCATTGGGTACGATTGCGGAATTACGCCGGACCATTGGTCTGCCGTCCGAAATCAAGGTCCATGGCTCAGCTGAATCCTTGCAACGTTTGGCAGACTATTATTCCGGCAAGGGCTATATGAACGGGGCGGCCCATTTTTCCTGCTCGGCCAGTGAGAAAATAGATTTCCTGCGGGAGCTGATGGAGCTGAATATTCCGCTCACTGATATAGAGGTCAATGATCCCAGTCTTGAGCAGGTTTTCCTGGCCCTGACCAAAGGGGAGGATTTGGGTAATGAATAGGCTCTGGACCCTGATCACCAAAGAAGCCCGCGATGGTCTGCGCAATCGCTGGGTGGTTATGATCACTTTAGTGATGACCGGCCTTGCGCTGATTTTGAGCTTTCTGGGCAGTGCGCCCACAGGCACCACCAGCGTCAGCCCGCTGGCAGTCACCGTGGTCAGCCTGTCCTCTTTAAGCATATTCTTCATTCCCCTGATCGCGCTTCTGCTGGCCTATGACAGTGTGGTGGGGGAGGCGGAGCGCGGCACCCTGACCCTTCTGCTGACCCATCCGGTGAGCCGAACAGAGGTCATATTGGGCAAATTTATCGGCCATCTGTTCCTGCTGGCCATTGCCATTGTGATTGGTTACGGGGTCGCGGGCGTGACCATATCCTTCACGGGTGAGGGCGGTTTTGCCGGACAGGAATGGGACAGTTTCCTGCGGCTATTATTGTCGTCCATATTGCTGGGGGCCATATTCCTGAGTATTGGATATGTGATCAGCACATGGGTGTCAGAGCGCGGCATGGCGGCGGCACTGGCCATTGGTATCTGGCTCCTGTTCGTCCTGCTTTATGATATGGGCCTGCTGGCTCTGCTCGCGGCGGACGGTGAGGGGGCGTTAAGCGGTGGTCTGGTCAAATGGCTGATGCTGGCCAATCCCACCGACAGCTACCGTATGTTTAACCTGACTTCCAGCAATGCCACGGCCCTGCTGTCGGGTATGGCGGGGTTAAGTGTGGAACATCGGGCATCTGATACTAGCTTGATCCTGATTATGCTGTCATGGGTTGTGGCCCCTTTGGTCATAGCCTGCATGATTTTCAGAAAGCGCCAGTTATGAGAATTCTTCTGTTCCTGCTCATATTTACTCTGACCGCCTGTCAGGAGGAGGTCAAGACCCCGGACCCGGTGCCTCTGACCCGCGCGGCAGAGGGCTTTTACTGTAATATGATTGTTATTGACCATCCGGGGCCAAAGGCACAGGTCTTTGAAAAGGGCCGGGACGCGGCGATCTGGTTTACTTCGGTTCGAGATGCGCTGGCCTATGACATTCTGCCGGGCGAGGCACAGCATGTGCTGGCCATCTATGTCCATGACATGGGCCGGGCCGACAGTTGGGACAAGCCACAGGATAACGGCATCTGGATCAGGGCTAAAGACGCTTTCTATGTCATTGACAGCAAAAAGCGCGGCGGTATGGGAGCCAAGGAAACCATCCCCTTTGGTGACCGGGCGCGGGCCGGGGAATTTGTGGCTAAATTCGGGGGCCGTATTGTGATCTATAAGGAAATCCCGCCGGATTATATATTGGGGGATGAGGGCGAATATGATGCGCCCAATGATTGACAGACGGCGCTTTATTGCTATTTCCGCCGCCGCCGGATTGGCGGTTCCCATGGCGCGGGCGAAAACCACGGCGCAGATGCAACGTTGGCGCGGCGGCGCAATGGGGGCCAAGGCTCAGATCATGCTTTACGGCTCCACCAACGCGCAGGCGACATTTGATAAATGTCAGCGGGAAATCACCCGTCTGGAACGGATATTCAGTCTTTACATCCCGGACTCCGCCATCAGCCGACTGAACCGGGACGGTTTTCTGGATAATCCGGATATTGAATTTCTTGACCTTCTGTCCCGATGCCAGACCTGTTCTCAGATTACGAACGGGGCCTTTGATGTGACCATACAGCCCTTGTGGAAATTATATGCCGATCATTTTGCCGCGCCAAATGCGGACTCTGCCGGGCCATCGGACGCCGCAATTGCCCAGACATTGGAGCTGGTGGGATCGGACAAAATTCTCATGGACAGCCGCCGCATATCCTTTGCCCGCCCTAGCATGGGTATTTCCCTGAACGGTGTCGCGCAGGGCTATATTACGGACCGGGTGGTGGCCCTTCTGAAGGCAGAGGGCTACCGTAATATCCTGGTTCATATGGGCGAGACCTATGCCATGGGGCATCATAGTGACGGACGGCCCTGGACGGCGGGTATATCTTCACCCCTGAAAGACCATCGGATGCTATTGGAACTGCCGCTGGATCATCAGGCCTTGGCCACCTCCGGCGGTTACGGCAGCCCTTTTTCTGATCAGAGCAAGCTCCATCACTTGCTAAACCCCAAAACGGGGCGCAGTGCGGATCATTACGGGGCGGTGTCGGTGGTGGCCCGTGATACAACTACGGCGGATATGCTCTCCACCGCCTTTTATGTGATGCCTTTTGAACGGGTAGCGCAAGTCTGGACCAAATATCCTCAGCTTGAACGGGCAATATTTGTTGACCCGGCCGGAAAAATCACCGATTTTAAAGGCTGACATTCTTTCAGAGAGAAATTTATGAGCGAACAATCTGCATCCGGCATGTTTTCAGCCCCCCTGTGGGACAGCCCTTTTCGGCCATTTTATCTGCTGGGAGTGCTGTACGGTCTTGGTGTGATGGGGGTGTGGGTGCTGGTGACGGTCGGGGCCGTTGATATTTCATTGCCGCTGAGCAGTCTGTCCCTCTGGCATGGTCATGAAATGGTCTTTGGCTTTTCCGGAGCGGTGGTGGCCGGATTTATCCTGACCGCCCTGCCGGGATGGGCGGGGACAGTGGAAATCAGGGGCGGGCGGCTGGCTTTTCTGGTATTGCTGTGGCTCTTGGGACGATTAGCGGTTTATTCCGGTGGTCTGGTGCCGCCCTATATGGTCATGCTATTGGATAGCAGCCTGTATTTTGCGGCGACACTTATGGTATTGCCGGGATTACTGGCGGCGGAGAATAAACTGTATCTGGCACTGATCCCCATCTTGCTGATGCTGTGCCTTGGCAATGTGATCTTTCATGTGAGCCTTATGGACGGCGATCCGGTTCGGGCCTCATGGGGCATAGAGATCGGTTTGATGGCCATTGCGGCGAAATTCATTCTGGCCGGGGGTTTTCTTGCGGCCACCTTTACCGGCAATGCCCTACGCCAGAAGGGCGGCCCTGAGCTTACCATAAGTCCTCTACTGGAATATATTTCGGCTCTGTCGCTGGTGCTGTTTATCTGGGCGGTTTTGTTTGACTTGCCGGGCGGTTTGGCTGGGAGTTTTGCCTTCTTTATGGCGGTGGTTCAGACCGTGCGTTTAGTGCGTTGGCGGACATGGCTTATTCTCGATGCGCCCTTGGTGCTGATCATGCATCTGGCCTATATATGGTTTATTGTTGCGGCGGTATTATTTGGCCTGTCCAGATTTTCGAACACGGTTGGCCCTCATGTCTGGCTTCATGCCTTCACGGTTGGGGCGTTAAGCCTGATGATGCTGTCACTGATCACGCGGGTAGCCCTGCGCCATACGGGGCGCTCGCTGGTGCCGTCAAAGGCCATGCTCCTGTCCTTTGCCCTTGTGTTTGGCGTGGCGTTCCTGCGGGAGATGATTGCATGGGGCTTGTTGCCCATGGATTGGTTGCCGATCACCGCGGTGATTTGGTGGCTGGCATTTGCCCTGTATTTTGGCCTTCACGGCTTGCTAATGATCAGGCCTAGCCTGCCCAAAAGACCCGGTCCAAAAGGGCGGGCCGCTGAAGTGAGCTAACGATTACCGCCGGGTACCCATAAAATATCGTCAGCTCCATTATTGTTCAGCACCCGGCTCATGACAAAGGCATGATCGGACAGGCGGTTCAGATAGCGGATGACCACCGGATTGATGTCCTCACTTTCGGCTACCTGTACCAGCAGTCTTTCCGCGCGCCTGACAATGGTGCGGCATTGATGCAGATAAGCCGCCGCCGCACTGCCGCCGGGCAGGACAAAGGACGATAACGGGGCCAGATTCTCATTCATCAGGTCGATTTCCTCCTCCAGCCGCGTGACCTGTGTGTCGATGATTCGCAGTTCATATTCAGCCTTCACCGATCCCGCTGGTGTTGACACATCGGCCCCGGCATCAAACAGGTCATTCTGAATACGG
>JAADFR010000090.1 GCA_013152755.1 Alphaproteobacteria bacterium | reverse complement strand
CAAAGACCTCATAAAGCAGAAACAAGGACGCCAGTTGCAGGGGGCTATAACCCAAAGTGTGGAAATGCAACAGGACCAGCATCCGCAAGGCTCCGTCGGTCAGGGTAAAACCCCAATAGGCCGCCGTCACCAGTGCATATTGGGTGATATTCTGACGCTGGCTGGTCACGCTACAGGGTTTCTGCGATTTTCAGGGCAAGCTCCGTCATGCGACAGACATAGCCCCATTCATTGTCATACCAAGCCAGAATTTTCACCTGTGTGCCATCCACCACCATGGTTGACGGCCCGTCAATGATGGCGGAACGGGGGTCATCGGTGTAATCCACCGATACCAATGGGCGCGTTTCATAGCCCAGAATGCCCTTGAGGGTCGTTTCCGAGGCTTCGGCAAACAGGGCGTTGACTTCCTGAACTGTGGTTTCGCGGCTAACCTCAAACACGCAATCGGTCAGGGATGCATTGAGCAGGGGCACCCGGACCGCAATGCCGTTCAGCTTGCCTTTCAGTTCCGGGTAAATGAGGGTAATGGCTGTGGCCGACCCGGTGCTGGTGGGGATCAGCGAGGTCAAGGCCGAGCGCGCGCGCCGCAAATCCTTATGGGGGGCATCGACCACAACCTGCGTATTGGTTACATCATGGATGGTGGTGATGACACCGTGTTTTAGGCCCAGTTTTTCATGGATTACCTTGACCACCGGCGCCAGACAATTTGTGGTACAGGAGGCATTGGTAACGATATGATGGACCGCCGGATCATAGAGATGATCATTCACGCCCATGACAATATTCAGCGCGCCATCCTTCACCGGGGCGGCGACAATTACTTTTTGAACCCCCTTGGCCAGATATGTGCCGAGCTGATCCATCGTACGATAGGCGCCGCTACATTCAAAAACCAGATCAATATCGGTCAGGTCAAGGTCATCAAGGGTTTTCGCATGGCTTACAGGGATGGCGTGACCGTCAATGGACAGGCTGTTATCATCATGGGTGATGTTCCGCTGCCACCGTCCGTGAATACTGTCAAATTCCAGAAGATGTGCCGCCACCTCCGTCGTGCCGGATGGCTCATTGATCAGGACAAATTCCAGTTCCGGCTGATCAAAGGCGGCCCGCAGAACAAGACGGCCCATGCGGCCAAAACCATTGATGGCAATTCTGAGGGGCATATTTTTTCCTATGTCTCGCAGGGTGAATTTTGAAAAGAAAAACAGCTATCACCGCTGCCCTGACAGCAATCCTCAATCAGAAAGGACAGGAAATTATCCAGTTGAACCAGATTGGGGGCATAAATCATCTGGCGCTGTTTTTTAGTGGCGGTTATCAACCCCGCTCCTTCAAGCTCGCTCAGGTGATAGGATAATGTGGAATTTGGAATATCCAGCCGCCGGGCAATATCTCCCGCATTCAGGCCATCCGGGCCTTGTTTGACCAACAGACGAAACAGGGCGAGTCGTGTCTCCTGCGCAAGGGCGGATAACATGGTGACGGTGGTTTTTATATCTGTATTTTCTTTCATATTTCTATATTTCCAGAAATATAGAAATAAATCAAGTAAAGAAATTATGACACAGCATTTTTGTCGCGGAATCCTATAGGTGGTGCTTGATCAGATTTTTAAAATTATCGCCGCGCATTTCAAAATTCTTGAAAGCATCATAGCTCGGGGCCGCCGGGCTGAGCAGGATGAGGCCACCCTTCGGTGTGATCTTCCGGGCTTGCTCTACGGCGTCTTTCAGGTCATGGGCAGGCAGGCTCGCTCTGTCCCCAAGGGCTTTTGCGATACGCGGCCCGGTGCTATAGGCTGTGATGACCTTTATATCTGGATGTGCCGTAATATAGCGTGCCAGCTCCCCATATTCCTGTTCCCGGTCTTCCCCGCCCGCGATCAGCGTAATCTGATTGCCCTCAAAGCTTTTCAGGGCGGCGATGGTGGCTTCCGGTGTGGTGGAAATGCTGTCATTGATATAGCGGATGCCGCCGATGGTCCCAACATTTTCCAGACGATGGGCAAGCCCCTCATATGTCGCCGCCAGCATGAAACAGGCCTTGAGGTCCAGCCCCAGTTCCCGGCAAACGGTAAGGGCGGCACATATATTTTCCAGATTATGACGGCCTGGCAGTGTCACATCCGTGACCTGCCCCAATGTTATATCCGCGCGCAGGATGGAATCCCTCTTGATATGCACGGCGGCGGGGTCATTAAACCATAATGTTCCCCTTGGAACGGGCGTGACAATATCCCGGGTCAGGGGGTCCGTGTGGTTCAAAATATTGACTGGCGCGCCAGTTCTGATGAGATGAATTTTGTCGGCAAAATATTGCTCATGGCTGTGATGCCACTGAATATGCTCCGGGAACAGATTGAGCAGCACCGCAATATCCGGCCTATGGTCAAGATCGGCGGTCTGGTAACTGCTTAGCTCCACCACATAATAGTCGGCATTCGTCCCAAGGCTGAAGAGGGGGGTGCCGATATTGCCGCCCATTTCCACCGTCATTCCCAATCCGCTCAGGATATGGTTGAGCAGGGCACAGGTGGTGCTTTTGCCGTTGCTGCCTGTAATCGCAATGACCGTCCCGCTGCGTTTTTGGGCAAACCAGATATTTGTGGCTGAGGTGAGGGTGATTTTATGGTGTCGGAAGACATCACAAAGGGGGTGATAGAGGCTGATGCCGGGAGACTTGATGACCACATCCATATCCTGAAGATGGTCTTTGACTTCATCTTCCAACAGGAAGCGACAATATTTATCGGTAAAATCTTGCGTCTGGTTAATCAGGACAAGCGGTTTTGTGGGGAACGCTGCCCTGAAAAGACGGTAGCTTTCCAGACCTTCTTTGCCCAGCCCCCATATGGCGACTTTTTTATGCTCAAAGTCTGATAGCATCGTCAAGCAGCCTTTCAAATTCAGCGGGCAGATTATGGTCCGGATATTTGGTCAATGAGGCGGCGGTCAGGTCGGTCAGACTCAATCCCGCTTCCACAATCTCCGGGCCAAGGCGGGTAATGATACTATCATCCTGCCATTCCGGCATTAGGGACAGGCTTTTCAGCAACAGGCGACATTCACCAATCTCACCCACGCACTCAAAGGGTTTATGTCCTTTCAGGCCCAGAAGTTCCCGAAAGCCTTCTTCCTGCGTTTCGTCGTCCAGCATATCATGGCCGAAAATTTTGTTCATGCGGGGCTTTCCGATGAAGGGGGCAAGGGCCAGATAGACAAAACGGCATTTCGGACAATCACAGCACCAGCCATAGCGCCGCTGACCTTCTGCAATGTGAAAATTACGGTTACAGCTGCGGAAGCTGGAAAAATATTTGTCCAGGCGAGCAAAGAGGGCCGCAATCCCGCTTTCAGACAGGGGCCGCAAAAGCGAGAAATAGCGGAAACCGCTCAGGATATTATCCGAAATAAAGCGGCTGAAATCCTGCTCAAACTCAAGGGACTTGCTATATTGATGATTTACGGCAAGGCCGTTGCGCATCATATTACCTTCATTGGCCGACTGCTCATTGGACATGACCACCGTATCATAGCCATAAAGGATAGAGGCAAAAGCCATAATAAAAGACAGAATACCCGTGATCGGTACATGACCGTTATAGGCCCCCTGTTCATTAAGCTGAAACAGGGCCGGGTCAATTTTGCGGCTGATCAGGATCGGGGCCGCACAATCCGCTTTTTCAATTACGTTCAAAATGGGCGGCCCGGCATTGATGGCAATGGGCCGGAAGCCCTGACTGGACTGTTTTAAAATCTCCAGACTGACCAGAGAATCCTTACCGCCCCCTATGGGCACCACATTTGCCTGGGGCAGGGGGAGGGTACTTGCTGTTGGTGGGGTGTCCCTGGATATTGGGAAATTGATGACCTCGCGCAGATCAAGGTCATTTTCCACAGAAAATTCACCCAGCCCCAACAGGTAGAATTTATAAAAGAAATCCGCTTCTGCGGCACTTAAATCCTGATTCTCTATAATAATTTTTGTCGGACAAAAAGCCTTGTAATAGCTGATCCCGGCGGCCAGATGCAGGACATTTAACAGCTTGTCCAGAGCCATCTTTTCCTTAGGCGAGAAAACCGTCTTTGCGCCGGGAAATTTTATAACCTCGGTAAATGCCTGCCCTGATGAATAGGCATAATCCAGAAAAACCGTTTGGCTTTCCGGCTCAAACCGACAGGCTTTGAATATGAAGCTGGCTGCTTTTGTCATGACATTTGTTTTCTGATGTTTTTCCGTCAAAAACAAGGCATTTGTCAGTTTTTCGGGAATAAAAGCCATATCACCTTGTCTCATTTGTCTTTTTTGTCGTCTGGGGACGTATTTTCGTATATAATTATTTGAGCAAGTTTTTATCAACCGACAGGAGGTCACATGTACGTTAAGAATGTTCTTCAGTATAAGGGTCATCAGATTATATCCGTTTCACCGGATAACAGCCTGCTTGAAGTGGCAAAGACCTTGCGGGAAAACAAGATCGGGGCCGTTCTGGTCTGTAAGAGCGAGGGCCAGATGTGCGGCGTACTTTCCGAACGCGACATCATCATTGCCATTGCCAAGCATGGTGCCAGCATCCTGAGTGGCAAGGTTTCCGACTTTATGACTGAGGGCGTTTATACCTGCTCACTTGACGATGACATGAAAAAAGTCATGGAACAAATGACCAGCAAACGTATTCGCCATCTGCCCGTAGTCGATGAGGGTAACATCGTTGGGGTGATCAGTATCGGGGATGTGGTTAAACAACGCATGGCCGAAACCGAGGCTGAATCAGAAGCCATGATGACCTACATCACGACGGGCTAACTCTAATCAAAAATAATGATTTGATTGAGTCGCTTTGAACGCGGATCACCAGAAGTCTCATACTTCAGGCATAATGAACAGCGTGAAGTCTCGTAACTGTTTGTTTTTAAAAGAATATATCTGGGTTTGTCATGGGCGCTTCAGGCCGCCTTATGATTCTGTATGAATTTATGCTAATATAGACGTGCTTTTTATGGGTGGATCGCTCATAAAAAATTTCAGCCTGAAAGTAAAGCTGTGCGCGGGTTTCCTGCTTTATGTCAAGAAAGTTGAAGTTAATTGTTTACAAGGTTTATTGAAGCCCCTATAACCCGCTTCACCGACACGGCAGGGGCCGCTGATTAATAC
>JAADFR010000089.1 GCA_013152755.1 Alphaproteobacteria bacterium | reverse complement strand
CCGCCGGAAAGCAAGCGTCACACCGTTGGTCACAGCCATGTGTTAAGCCCCCGCATGCGCCCCCGGCACAAAGCCCGTATCGTGGCCCGGCGGCTGACCATCAAGGCAGTGGCCCGCCTGCGCAGGCTGGGCTATACCGCCAGTTTTTATAACCTTTATGTGCGCTATGACTTTCATGGACCGCGAGACCTGACCCGGTGGCAGAGCCACCTCAAACTGCCGCCCGCGCAAGATAACGCCACTTTCCTGCGCGCCCTGAATGGCCTGTGGCAAGCCATGCCGGACAGCGGAAATGGCAATCGGGTCAAGCAGATATCCATCGCCCTTTATGGCCTTGTCCATGAGAACGAGATCATGCCGGATATGTTTGCCGCCCTTGGCGACCCCGTTGCCCGCACACAACAGAAAAACGTCCGCCTGTCCAAGGCCATGGACCTGATCAACGGCAAATATGGTCTGGATACCATCGTCATAGGTTCCCTGCCCGAACCCATGTCCAACTACACCGGCAGCAAAATTGCCTTCACCCGGATTCCGGAGAAGGCCGAATTTCATGAATAAAGCCTCTCCTCATTCTTCTGCCCTCTTCGGCATTCTGGACTTGATCGGGAATTAAACCTTTTTGTTCGTTACATCAGCCCTTTTCTCGTCATTCCTACCCCATGTTATATAAATGACAAAAATTCACCATCATATTGATAATAAATAAGAAAAACAAACTTACTCTGGCCACTTTAATTCCATCCTAGGGATTATTCACAAATCACACTTGATAGTAGTTCTAGTGTCTGTTTATGATAGTGGTCTGCTATTCGTGATTGAGGGGAAAACTGCAATGGGCTATATTACCAAACACTGGAGAGGTGAATTTTCACTCGCAAGGTCATGGTGGGTCAACCTCTTTTGCATCAATATAATCATTATACTCATCGCGACTTGGCTAACGAACAATACAATTTCCGAGAACCCAGTCAGGGCAAATCAAATAGTCGGCCTATACACTGTCTTGACCGTATTAATTATCTACCCATGGCAAATCATTGGAACCTGGCGATGTGCAAAAAGGCATATTGAGGAAAATAATGATCCAGGCTGGGCTAGATTTGCACAAATTATATTGGTCTTAGGCATATTGGGCACATTTGCTCAGATAAATTCTCAATGGACTACTTACACTCAGATATACCATGTAGGCTTTGGAAAAGATGAGTACGGCAACTATAAAATTGAGTACTCTAAAGATACATCATTGATACATTTGACAGGTCCATTTGGGTTTGGGATTTCTGAGGACGTCAATGATATGATCGAGGAATACCCAAGTACTAAGGGCATTATTCTTGATAGTATAGGTGGTTGGATTTATGAAGGCCGAGAACTTTCCAAAGTTATCATTAAACATAAGCTGAAGACATATTCTCTAGCAGGGTGTTACTCTGCCTGCGGCACAGCTTTTATCGCAGGCAGCAAGCGTTATTTAGGAACTGGCGCAAACTTAGGATTTCATAAATATAAAAATATATTTAATTCTACTGATACCGATATGCCTTCAGAGCAGAAAATAGACCTCATTCTTTATAAAAAACAAGGAGTAAGCCAGATTTTTTTAGATCGTATATTCAATGCAGAATCAAACGATCTCTGGTATCCAACAACAGAAGAATTACTTACTGAAAATGTAGTACACGAAATTATAAACCCATCTGACATAATGCAAAGGTCTCTAAATAAAGATATACGAGAAGAAGCTCTAAAAACAATAGCTGGTTTTCCTCTTTATCAAACTATTAGCGAATATGATCCTCTCCTTTATAAACAGATAATAAATGACATTGAAGATGGATTAGTAAAAGGAATGCGCGGAGTAGAAATTCAACAATTAGCCGCTAGTTATACAGGAAAATTACTTACACCCGCTTTGCAAAATTCAAGTAATACGGCTATTACAGAATTTGTAACTAACGTCATTAAAGTTGGCAAAAAATTAGAACAAAGAGACCCCATCTTATGTATGAAATATTATTATCCCGAGCAATATGGTCCTATTTTGATGACAAATTACTTTTCTATTGATGAACTTCTAATTCAAGCGGCACCAACAAATCGAATTATAATAGAAAAATACACTAAAAAGAACACCTTAACAGATAAAGAAAGTGCACTTCGCATAATTAAAGAAGTGGTAACTCAGATGGGTGAAGAAGTAAATTATCTGGACAAAAAAGGGGCAACCAAAGAGGAATATTCTAGGATTTGCAATGCTACAAATATCCTATACCAAAATATTCTAAATTATGAGGTAAAAAAGGCTGGCAATACTCTAAGGTATTTATTTGCAAGTGAGTAACTTTGTAATCAAATAGGAACAGGCACTGCCGCCTTATCAGTGTCCAACCCCCCATAGTTTAATAATTGCCTTCACCCGTATTCCGGAGAAGGCCGAATTTCATGAATAAAGCTTGAAAAAGGACAGCAAATTTCTTGCCAATCCTGATCTGACCCGTTACATCTTTTCAGATAAACATTGCTGTTAATCATCACAGACAAGGGATCATTATTTGATGATGGAGATAATCAGCCATACGCCCAAATGGGTCTTTGCGCTTTTAGCCGCCCTGATCTTTCTGGGCTGGCGTCAAAGCCGCGACCGGACGGCCAAGCCCGCCATGATCTTCCTGTTGCCTCTGGCCATGATCGCCCTGTCCTATTCCGGGGTATCATCCAGTTTCGGCACCAACCTTTCTTCCGCAGGGTCATGGGCCATCAGCCTGATCGCAACACTCTTTGTGGGGACACGGTTTTTTCCGGTAAAAGGCACAGTTTATCAGCCGGATCAGGGGGTGTTTCTGCTCAAAGGCAGCTGGATCCCCATGCTATTAATACTGGCCATCTTCTTCACCAAATATTTTATAGGATTTACCAAAGCGGTAGACCCCGATTTCATCAGGACTGACATTGTTATTATATCATTCAGTCTTATCTATGGTTTGCTCAGTGGTGCTTTTGCCGCCAGAGCGCTAAGCATCTGGCAATCCAGAAAATACGCCTGATAGTGTAACTACGAAGACGGAATGAATTATGTCGATACCCTTAACCGGACAAACGGGCCCAAGTGATGCGGATCTGATCGCGGAAATCAACCTTCTGCGCAAGGCAAAAAATGCGGTGATCCTCGCCCATTATTATCAGGACGGCAAGATACAGGATTTGGCGGATTTCGTCGGCGACAGCCTTGACCTGTCCCGCAAAGCCGCCAGCACAGACGCCGATGTGATCGTCTTTTGCGGGGTGCGTTTCATGGCCGAGGTTGCCAAAATCCTGTCCCCTGAGAAAACCGTGGTCCTCCCCGATATGGAGGCCGGGTGTTCATTGGAAGACAGCTGTCCCGCCGATGACTTTGCCGCCTTTCGCGCGCGTCACCCGGATCATATCAGCCTGACCTATATCAACTGTTCAGCGGCGGTAAAGACCCATTCCGACATTATCATTACCTCCAGTAATGCCCGCCATATCATTGATCAAATCCCAAAGGATCAGCCCATCCTGCTGGCCCCGGATCAACATCTGGGCGGTTATCTGGCCAAGGAAACGGGCCGCGACATGGTGCTGTGGCCCGGCTCCTGCATCGTCCATGAGCGTTTTTCCGAAAAAGAGCTGATCAAGCTCAAGACGGAAAACCCAGGCGCACCCATCGCCGCCCACCCGGAATGCCCGGCCCATATATTGAACCATGCGGATCATGTGGGTTCCACCTCGTCGATCCTGAAATTCGTTCTGGAAAGTGAAGCGGAGACCTTCATCATTGCCACGGAGCCGGGCATTATCCACCAGATGCAAAAGAGCTCGCCGGACAAGAAATTCATCGGCGCGCCGGGCATGGACGGCGAATGTAATTGCAATCAATGCCCGTTTATGGCCCTGAATACCTTGGAGAAACTGCGCGATTGCCTGCGTGATCTCTCCCCCGTTATTGAAATAAACGAGCAGGACAGACTGGCCGCCAAGGCCCCGCTGGACCGGATGCTGGAAATGTCACCAACCATGGCAAGCAACAGGCCGCCCACATCAGGCCGAGCCTATTAATATGACGGATAGCCCCCTCTATAAGGAAGAATTGCGCCAGTTCATCAAAACCGCCTTGGATGAGGACGTGGGGCGCGGCGATCTGACCAGTCTGGCGACCATCCCTGCGGACCAGACATTATCCGCCGCCATGGTCGCCCGGGAAAATATGGTCATCGCCGGTATGTTTCTGGCGGTAGAAATCATTAAGACCTGTGATCCATTGGCCCGAATTGAGGTCATCGCCGCAGATGGCCTCGAAGTTGTGGCGAACAGTGTCATCCTGAAGGTTACGGGCAATGCCCAAAAGCTGCTGACGGCGGAGCGAACAGCGCTTAATATTCTGCAACATCTGTCAGGCATTGCCACCCTGACCCGCACATATGTGCGCCGCATAGAGCATACGGATTGCCGCCTGCTGGATACCCGGAAAACCATTCCCGGTCTGCGCAAGCTGGCCAAATATGCCACCCGCATGGGCGGGGCCATGAACCACCGGATGCGTCTTGATGACGGGGTCTTGATCAAGGACAATCACATCGCCCGCATCGGCAGCATAAAAGCCGCCATCGCCGCCGCCAAGGCCCATGACACCGCCGCCAGCACCATTGGTATTACCGTAGAATGTGACACCTTGGATCAGGCCGCTGACGCCGTAGAAGCCGGGGCGGACCGCCTGTTGCTGGATAATATGAATAACGCCCAATTACGCACCGCCGTTGAACAATACAAGGGCCGGGTCAAGCTGGAAGCCTCCGGCGGTGTGACACTGGACACCATCCGCGAAATTGCCGAAACCGGCGTTGATTACATATCCGTCGGCCGCATCACCCAATCCGCGCCTGCTGTGGATATTGGTCTGGATTATCTGGATTAAGAGATTTCTCTGCCCCACAAACCCGGCCAACCAACCAGCCACTGAATTTCCAGATGGCCCATGTCAGCAGGATGGATAAATAACCATCAACAGCATAATGCCAGCCAAGATGCACGGAACCGATCTGAATGAAAATCAGATATAAAAGGGCAATATAGCCTGCTTTACGGTTCATTTCACCCACGGTCAGATAGACCAGAGCGGCAAAGGATACATGCATGCTGGGCATAGCCGAAATACCACTGCCAAGGACCACAAAATCATTGGTATA
>JAADFR010000088.1 GCA_013152755.1 Alphaproteobacteria bacterium | reverse complement strand
CTCGCTGGTTGTGCGACCACGCCGCCGAGCAATATTAATGACAGCTGTGCGATCTTTAAGGAGAAAAGCGGCTGGTACAAAGCCATGCGCCATGTGCAAAAACGTTACGGCACCCCCATCCATGTGCAGCTGGCCATCATAAAGCAGGAAAGCAGTTTCAAACATAATGCCCGGACCGAACGCACCCATATATTCTGGGTGATCCCCTGGGGCCGGAAATCCACGGCTTATGGCTATGCACAGGTTAAGGACGGCACCTGGGACTGGTATAAAAAGAAAACCGGCAATCGCGGCGCGGACCGGGATAACTTTGCCGATGCGGTGGATTTCATTGGTTGGTACACGGATGTGAGCCAGAAAACGCTGGGCATTTCCAAATGGGATGCGGAGAAACAATATCTGGCCTATCACGAAGGCCACGGCGGCTATAAACGCCAGACCTATCGCAAGAAAAAATGGTTGATGAAGGTGGCGAAAAAGGTCAAGGCCAACAGTCTGAAATACGCCGCCCAACTCAAAAAATGCGAAGGCAGTCTTGACCGTGGCTTCTGGCTCTGGCCGTTTTAGGGTCGGTTGATTTTAGGGCTTTTCAAAAGAATATTCCCGTTCCACCTTGGCGATACGGGTGGTGTAGCTTTTATACCATTTTTCCCGGCCCAGTTTTTGAGCGGTGATATGGTCGGTGACGGCTTTCCATGATTTGATGCTGTCGAGATCCTTCCAATAGGATACAGATATGCCCTGATCCCCTTCGCTGACCGATTCCAGACCGAGGCAACCGGGATGTTTCAGGCCGATGTCCATCATATGGGCAATGGTTTCCTGATAACCGTCATTATCGTCGGTCCGGGTACTGGAAAATATCACCGCATAATAGGGGGGTGTGGGTTTCATAGATTATTCCTCTGGTTTCATTTTGCGGCCATAAGCCCCGCCGCCCGGTGTTTCGATGACAAAGACATCGCCCGGCTGCATGTCTGTTTCCGCGGCACTGCTCAGCTTATCAATATGTCCCGCCGTCCGCAAGACTTGGTTGCGGCCTGCCGTGCCATTGCCGCCGCCGTCAAGCCCCGGCGGGGGCAGGGTCCGGTGGTTGGATAGGATGGCCGCTGTCATGGGCTGCATAAAGCGGAGATGCCGGATGATCCCGTCCCCGCCGGCATGACGTCCCTTGCCGCCGCTTCCCGCGCGGATTTCAAATTTATCCAGAATGACCGGGTACCGCCATTCCAGAACCTCCGGGTCGGTCAGGCGGCTGTTGGTCATATGGGATTGGACGGCGCTGGCCCCGTCATGGTTGGCCGTGGCGCCCATACCCCCGGCGAGGGTCTCATAATATTGAAAATGTTTATTGCCAAAGGTAAAATTATTCATGGTGCCTTGGGAGGCCGCCATGACGTCAAGGGCCAGAAACAGGCAATTAACCACCGCCTGCGAAGTTTCCACATTACCCGCCACCACCGCTGCCGGATATTTGGGCGACAGCAGGCTGCCCTCTGGCACGATGATATTAAGCGGTTTCAGGCAGCCTTCATTAAGGGGAATATCATCGCCCACAAGACAGCGGAAAACATAGAGCACCGCCGCCCGGCAAATGGCCAACGGGGCATTGAAATTATTATCCATCTGATCAGAGGTGCCGGTAAAATCAATGGTGGCCGTGCGGCGTGCCGTGTCAATGGTAATGGCCAGTTTTATGTGGGCGCCATTGTCCAGTGGATAGTCATAGTGACCGCTTTTAAGGCTTTGGATGGCCCGGCGAACGGCGTCTTCGGCGTTGTCCTGTACGTGTTTCATATAGGCCTGCACCATACGCACGCCATAAGCCTCAACCATATGATCCAATTCCCGCCGGCCCTTTTCATTGGCGGCGATCTGGGCTTTCAGGTCGGCTATATTCTGGGCCGGATTGCGGGCGGGATAGGGGCCTTGGGCCAGCTCGCACAAAAGCCTGCCCTCTTGAAATTCCCCTTGCCGAACCAACGGGAAATTATCGAACAGGATGCCTTCTTCTTCAATGTTGCGGGAATGAGGCGGCATGGAGCCGGGGCTGATGCCGCCAATATCCGCATGATGGCCGCGCGTGGCCAGATAAAACAGTGGCTGCTTTTCATCGCCCCTGAAATAGGGCGTGATCACCGTCATATCAGGCAGGTGGGTGCCGCCGTTATAGGGATCATTAAGCAGGAAGCTGTCGCCTTCGGTCATCTGTCCCCGGTTGGCGGTGATGATCCGTTTGACGCTGGCCCCCATGGAGCCAAGATGAACCGGCATATGGGGGGCATTGGCCACCAGATGACCGTCCCCGTCAAACAGGGCGCAGGAAAAATCCAGCCGTTCTTTCATATTGACCGAATGGGCGACCTTTTCCAGCACCGCCCCCATCTGCTCGGCGATGGACATGAACAGATTATTGAAAATCTCCAGCCGGATCGGGTCGGCATCGGTGCCGGGGGCCGGGGCGTGGGTGACAGGGGCCATGCGCTCCAGAATAAGATTGCCCTGTTGGTCAAGCTGTCCCTGCCAACCGTCCTCAATAATATTGGTGCCGTGGTCTTCCAGTATGATAGCCGGACCGGGGATAGCTTGCGCGGGGGCGAGGTTACGGCGCTGATAGACGGGGCAGGGCTGGCGGCAACCGCCTATATAAATATCTAGGTGGTCGATGGGTGATGCCGGGGCCATGTCGGTCTTACTTGGTGGCAGGGAGACCTCCTGCCCGCCGCCGATGGCCTCCACGGTAATCTGTTCCACAATCAAAGGTTTGTCCGGCGAGATAAAACCAAACTGCTGACGATGTTGGCGTTCAAATTCATGGATCATATTTTGCAGGCTATCCAGAGGGACGCTCAGACTGCTGTCACTGCCCTGATATTTAATATAAACTTTCCGGATCACTGTTATGTCGGTGACATTCTGATCCCGCAAGGCCTGTTCCGCGGCATGTGATAATTCTCCAGCGGCGCGGGTAATCTCCGGCAGGCTATGGGCATTCAGTATCTGCTCAACGGCTTGTTCTTTCAGGACGCTCAGGTCAGCAAGCCCCATCCCATAGGCGGACAGCACCCCGGCGAGGGGATGGAGGAAAATCCGGCCCATGCCCAGGCGGTCGGCCACAAGGCAGGCATGTTGCCCGCCCGCCCCGCCAAAGCTGACCAGCGTATATTGGCTCACATCATAGCCGCGCTGGGTAGAAATTTTCTTGATGGCGGCGGCCATGTTTTCTGCGGCAATGGCAAGAAAACCCTCGGCAATCTGTTCAAGGGGCGGCGGGCTTGGCATCTGATCGGCCATGGCCTGAAATTTGGTTCGAACGATTTTTCGGTCAAGGGGTTGGTCGGCATCCGGACCAAAGACTTTCGGAAAATAATCAGGATTAATCCGGCCCAGAAGGATATTACAGTCGGTGACCGTTAGCGGCCCACCGCGCCGATAACCTGCCGGACCGGGGTTGGCGCCCGCGCTATCCGGCCCGACCCGAAAACGGCTGCCGTCATAATGCAGGATTGAGCCGCCGCCCGCCGCCACCGTATGAATATGCATCATAGGCACCCGCAGGCGCACCCCGGCAACCATGGTATCAAAGCTGCGCTCATAGTCGCCGTTATAATGGGTCACATCGGTGGATGTGCCGCCCATGTCAAAGCCGATCAGACGGTCAAGTCCGGCCGCCGCCGCCGTCTTTACCGCGCCCACGATACCCCCCGCCGGGCCGGACAGGATGGCATCCTTGCCGCGAAAATTTACCGTCGCCGTCAGTCCGCCGCTGGACTGCATGAAATAGAGCGGCACATCACAGAGAGCCTGTTGCACCCGGTTCATATAACGGCGCAGCATGGGGCTCAGATAGGCATCCACCACGGTGGTGTCGCCCCGGCTGATCAGCTTCATAAGCGGGCTTGACTGATGGCTGAGGGAAATCTGACTGAAGCCGATCTCCTGCGCCATTTTGCCGATCTCAAGCTCTGTCTCGTGATAGCGATAGCCATGCATCAGAACCACCGCCGCCGCCCGGATACCCCTTTCATAGGCCGCCGTTAAATCCGCCCGCAGGGAAGATGTATCAAGGGCTGTCAGGACAGTACCCGCCGCATCCCGCCGCTCGTTCGCTTCTACCACCTGTTCATAAAGCATGTCCGGCAGGTCCACATGTAGCGCGAACAGGTCGGGCCGGTTTTGATAGCCAATGCGCAGGGCATCGCGGAATCCTTTGGTGATCACGAGCAGGGTCCGGTCCCCTTTACGTTCCAGCAAAGCATTGGTTGCCACCGTCGTCCCCATCTTGACCGAGGCAATTTTATGGGCCGGGATTGGTGTATTTTTGGCACTATTCAGAAAATGGCGAATGCCGTGCAGGGCGGCATCATCATATTGTTCCGGATTTTCAGACAGCAGTTTATGGCTGAGAATTTCCCCCGCCGGACTTTGCGCCACAACATCCGTAAAAGTCCCCCCCCGGTCAATCCAGAACTGCCATCTATCGTCTGTAAGCACCTATATCTCCCATTTTTAGATGTTTACAAATGTTGACACGAAATATTTTATTGTTATTTATCAATGGATTAACTTCCCAGGATTTACAAAATGTTTACAAAATTTACAAAAAACAGGTACTAGCCAAGTTACGATTGTTGACAAAAAGGGTTTCGTAAATTTTCTCGCCGGAAATGGCGGAAAAGGTCAAAACCTGTGGTAATACCGTAAGTTTTAACCCAAAAACTTCACTTATCGAAGTCATTTCAGGTATTCTGCCACAATTATGCTGACCTGAAATTTATGACATTCTTTTGCCTCTTCAAAACGCTTAACAGAAAAGGATCAAAATAATGAAACAGGATTTAATGGTGGATTCCACTTTGAATCCTTACAGTTGCACTTCGAAGTGGAATCCACCTGATGCTGTAAAGCACGTTGATTTTGGCGTATGGGCCATTGTGCGGCCACTGATATCAAGGGCGGTTGGTGTAAGACACGATTGATATTAGGGTCTGTTGACAATTAAGGTTTGGGTGTTGGTTTGGTCATAATGACCTAATTTCGCCGTACTATTTTTAACTTCCAATAGTTAACAGCTTTAAGTTTTTGGATTAAAGATTTCTTCCGCCAGAGCAAAATCTTCTCTTGTATCAATTTCCGTCCATTTTAGTCCCGTAATATCCAGAATATTAAAGGGAACGTTTTTTGCGATTAATCTTTCATAGGCAGCCTCGTAATACTCTTGATGATTTTTCTTATTTTCC
>JAADFR010000087.1 GCA_013152755.1 Alphaproteobacteria bacterium | reverse complement strand
GGCTATCTGGATGTCTGCGCGGGCAGCCTTGATCATGCTATGGAGATTATCAGCTCTGCGGTGAGCAAGCGCGAGGCTATTTCCGTAGGACTGTTGGGCAATGCGGCGGAGGTTCTGCCGCAAATGCTGGCCCGGGGCATCCGGCCCGATGCGGTGACCGATCAAACCTCGGCACATGACCCCATCAATGGTTATCTGCCCGTGGGCTGGACCGTGGCCGATTGGGAAAGCAAGCGGGAAAGCCATCCGGCAGAGGTGGAAAAAGCGGCCCGGAAATCCATGGCCATTCATGTGAAGGCCATGCTGGATTTTCATGCCATGGGCATCCCCACTTTTGATTATGGCAATAATATTCGCCAGATGGCCTTTGATGAGGGGCTTGAAAATGCCTTTGATTTTCCGGGCTTTGTGCCTGCTTATATTCGGCCTTTGTTCTGCCGGGGCGTGGGGCCATTTCGCTGGGTGGCTTTGAGCGGTGATCCTGAGGATATTTATAAAACCGATCAAAAGGTGAAAGAGATCATTCCCGATGACAAGCATCTCCATAACTGGCTTGATATGGCGGCAGAGAAAATACAGTTTCAGGGCCTGCCCGCCCGTATTTGCTGGGTCGGGTTGGGCCAGCGGCACAAGCTGGGGCTGGCGTTCAATGAAATGGTCCGAAACGGCGAGTTAAAAGCGCCCATCGTGGTGGGCCGGGATCATCTGGACTCCGGTTCGGTGGCCAGCCCTAATCGGGAGACTGAATCCATGAAGGATGGCTCGGACGCGGTGTCTGACTGGCCGTTGCTCAATGCCATGCTCAATTGCGCGGGCGGGGCCACTTGGGTGTCCATCCATCACGGCGGCGGGGTTGGCATGGGCTTTTCCCAGCATTCCGGCGTGGTCATCCTGTGCGATGGTACGGACGGGGCGGCCACAAGAATCAGCCGGGTGCTGTGGAATGACCCGGCTACGGGCGTCATGCGTCATGCGGATGCAGGGTATGAAGAAGCCATAAAATGTGCCGATGAGCAGGGATTAATCCTGCCCATGATTAATCAATAATGGATGTCTTTCGCCCTATAACGGGGGATAGCCCCCTGCTGGTTAGCATGCCTCATGTGGGCACTTATATCCCCGATGATATGGCGAACCATATGCGGGAAGGGGTGCGGGCGGTGCCGGATACGGATTGGCATCTGGACAGGCTCTATGATTTTCTGGCGGATATGGGGGCCAATGTAGTCATGGCGACCCACTCCCGTTATGTGGTTGATTTGAACAGGTCGCGCACAGGCGGGGCGCTCTATCCGGGGCAGAGTGAAACAGGCCTGTGCCCCCTCGATAGCTTTGCGGGACAGCCTCTGTATTTAGGCGGGCATGAGCCGGACGGGGCTGAAATAGAGCGGCGTATAGAATGCTATTGGCAACCCTATCACGACAGGATTGCGGCGGAACTTTCGCGGATCAAGGACCGTTATGGTTACGCCCTGTTGTGGGATGCCCATTCCATCAAGAGCCATGTGCCGCGCTTCTTTGAGGGCCGTCTGCCGGATCTTAATCTGGGCAGTGGCGGCGGGGTGACGTGTGATCCTGACCTGTCAATGAAAGTCCATGCCCTTGCCCTGCAAAGCGACTATAGCACGGCCCTGAACGGGCGGTTCAAGGGTGGTTATATCACCCGCCATTATGGTAATCCGGCGGCCAATATTCACGCGCTCCAGCTTGAAATTGCCCAATGTACCTATATGGATGAGGACGCCCCTTACGGCTTTTGTGACGACAAAGCGCAACAGCTCAGACCATTGTTGCGGCACATGCTGGACCAGTTTCGGGAGGGGGTGACGCCGTGACGTCTTATCTGTTTGATAAAGCATATCTGCCTACGGGATGGCACCGGAATGTGCGCATTACGGTGGCGCAGGATGGTATGATTACCGCCATTGAAACGGATATTTCCGGCGGCGGTGGTCTCAAGGGCCTCGCCCTGCCGCCGTTCCTGAATACCCATAGTCATGCCTTTCAGAAAATCTTTGCCGGACGCACAGAACATCGGGCAGGCGGACAGGATAATTTCTGGACATGGCGGGATGAGATGTATCGCTTCGCCAATATTATCACGCCGGATGATATGAAGGATATTGCCGCTTTTCTTTATCTGGAGATGGTAAAAGCGGGCTATGGGTCGGTGGCGGAATTTCATTACCTGCACCATCAGCCGGGTGGCGCGCGCTATGACAATCCGGCGGAAATGTCTTATGCGATTATACAGGCGGCAGAGGAGGTGGGCATCAGCCTGACCCATCTGCCGGTATTATATATGCAGGGTGGTTTTGACGGGGCATCGTTGCAGGAAAGGCAGTTGCGCTTTGGTCATGATGTGGACAGTTACTTGTCCTTACTGGATCAGCTTAAGGCGGGGCCTCATAAATTGGGCGCGGCTTTTCACAGTTTGCGCGCCGTGCCTGAGGCGGCTCTCTCTCATGTGATGGGGGCCATTGACGGGGACATGCCCGTTCATATTCATATTGCCGAACAGACGCAGGAGGTCACGGATTGCCTGTCACAGACCGGGCAACGGCCTGTGGACTGGCTGATGTCCCATTGTGATGTAGGGCCGCGCTGGTGCCTTGTCCATGCCACCCATATGACGGCGGCGGAGCGAATGGCTTTGGCAAAATCCGGCGCGGTGGTCAGCATCTGCCCGACTACGGAAGCCAACCTGGGGGACGGATTCTTTCCGTTGGGGGATTTTCTGGCGGATGGTGGCAGGCTGTCCATCGGGTCGGACAGTAACAGCCTGATCAGCCCGCTAGAGGAAATTCGCTGGCTGGAATATGGCGCGCGGCTAGTGGCCCGGCAACGGAATATGGCGGCAAATGCGGATCAGTCCCATACGGGAGCTGCCCTGTATAATGCCGTGCAACAGGGCGGCGCGCAGGCCTTGGGCCAGAATGTCGGCGCGCTGGCGGTGGGTCAGCGGGCAGATATTATGCTGCTTGCAGAGGATTGCCTGCTGGACCATATGGCGGATGAGACTATTCTGGACGCTCTGATTTTCAGCAGTCCCACCGCACCGATAAAAGATTTGATGATCGGCGGCAACTGGCGTATCAAGGACGGGCATCATGACCGGGAAGAGGCCATTACGGCCCGCTATTATAACGTAATCCAAAGGCTGAGAGAGTGCATATGAAACAGTCCATGGCGGCCCCGCTATATCAGAAAATAAAAAACTTCATCATGGGCCAGATTGAGTCGGGCGAGGTCAAGCCCCATGAGAAGATTTTGTCGGAGCATCAGCTGGTCAAGATGTTTGGAATTTCGCGCATGACCGTGAACCGGGCGTTACGGGAATTGACCGATGAGGGCTATCTGGTGCGGCTTGCCGGGGTCGGGACGTTTGTTGCCGAACCCAAAGCGCAAAGTCACCTGCTCGAGGTCAATGATATTTCACAGGAAATTCGCGCGCGCGGCCATTATTATTCGTCAGAGGTTCTGAAACAGGGCAAGACGTTGGCGGCCAAGGATATTCTATCCCACCTGTCCCTGCCGGACGGCAGTGCGGTTTTTCACTGTCTTATCCTGCATTTTGAACAATATATGCCAATTCAGCTGGAGGACAGATATGTCAATCCCATGGTCTTTCCGGACTTTGGCGATGTGGATTTGACCCGGCTCACGCCCCATGAATATTTAATGGGCGCGGCCCCGTTGCAACGGGCGGAACATATCGTATCGGCCATCACGCCGGACAGGGCGGTCTGCGACGCCCTGAAATTACAGACCCATGAACCTTGTTTGCTACTAGAGCGGCGCACATGGGTGAAGGACCGGGTGGCCACCTATACCCGCCTGTATCATCCGGGCAGCCGATACCGTCTGAAAGACCAGTTTACGCCCGCTTGAATCGGCGAAAGCCGATCCCCGCCAGACCCAGCGCAAACAAAGCCAACAGGGAAGGCTCCGGCACAGCAACAGAGCGTTGTAACCAGTTATAGCCGGATGACGAGGTTACGGTGGCATTGGGCAGGGGATTGCCGTTTCTATCGGTAATCTCAAAGCTGACAAGCTTGGCCGTATTGCCCAAATCGGCGGTGCTGGAGGCAAATATATTGCCGCCGCCAAAAGCACTGGAAAGATAAACGCTGGTTTCGGTTCGGAGCCAGAACAACATATCAAGATCGACGCCGGTGGTATAATTGATAGACATATTGGCATATACGGTGGGGATTTCCTTGCTTATCTTCAGGGATTGCACAAAGAAATTGTCAAGAACACTGGTTTCCTCAACTAAGGCACCGACCGGTGGGTCGCTCGGTCCCAAACCAAATACCGCATTGGTTTTATTGCCCAAAATAGCTCTTTCCAAATATTCCTCGTCCAGCAATGTTCCGGTAAAGCCATTGACATCATAGGTAAAGGCCCCGCGGCTGCCGTAAACAAGGTTAAAGGTGCTTTCATAATCCGGGTTTGACGGGTCTTCCTGGAAAAAATTACCAATGCTGTTGAGTGATCCGTCAATACCCCAACGAAGATGAACCTGACCCTCGGTGGCACCCGGGCTGTTAATGGTGATTTTATCCTTCAGATATTGGTCTTGCTTTACCTCTGAGAGTACCGCATCCCATGTGCCGTCCTCCACCCTGCCTAAGGACGGCGTATCGGATGTCAGGCTGACGTCTGAATAATTTCTTATCTTTATTCCATTGCTGCCGCTGGCGGAATGGGTGCTGGTCGTTTTGCTTCGCCCGAAACCGGGCAGTATTTTATCAATGGAAAAGGTTGTCGCGGCACCATCGTGGGGCGTGGGGGGCGTATTGAAGCCATCATAATAATAGGAATCAAAATCGGGCTTTCGCGGTGATGTGCAGTTTTTATAGGCTGGGCGGTTGCTTGGGTTGATTATAATAAACTCATCACAGTGGGAATCATACATTTGCTGGACATTGTCCTCGCCGTAAATAGCGGTTGCGGACGCAGGATTGCTCATGAGCACGATAAGAGCCGTAGTTGACAGAAATTTACGCATTGATAGACCTCCAAAGAATTATTGATTTATGGTTTATATTTTAAGGTTAAAATAAAGCAATATTCATGCCATTTTTTGAGGAATGGCGGAAATGCTGAGCTATATGTGAAATACCTAATATTCTACTGTGTTAAACTGTAAAATATTCCGACAGTTTGTCAGGATATTTTACAACTCACGGCAAAAATGAAAATAACAGGGGCCTTAATCCCAATAGGGCTTGCCGTTGAATTT
>JAADFR010000086.1:17012-40847 GCA_013152755.1 Alphaproteobacteria bacterium | reverse complement strand
TGACCAGCAGTGATATTGCCGTGGCCGCAGGCTATGTGGAGATGGGGGAGAGGGCAAAAGTTGCCAATCTTGACAAGGATATGGTCACGCAGGCGGTTGATGTCATTCATGACATCATGGCGGATGTTGTGGACCGCATGAAAACCAGCGGCGATCCGGTGCCGCTTATTTTGGTGGGCGGTGGATCGGTTTTGATTAACCGGGACATTCCGGGCACCAGTGATACGATCATTCCGGATCATGCCTCTGTGGCCAATGCCATCGGGGCGGCCATCGCGCAGATCGGTGCGGAAATAGACAAGGTCTTTTCCTATGACGATATCGGCCGGGAAAAGGCCATGGACATGGCCAAGCAGGAGGTGATTGAAAAGGCGGTCACCGCCGGGGCGCTGCGAGACACTATTGAAATCATAGATATAGAGGAAGTGCCGCTGGCTTACGTACCGGGCGGGGCGGTGCGCTTGCGGATAAAAGCGGCGGGTCAGCTGAATTTTGATCAGAAAAAGGGTTAACGGCCAAGATGGAAATAACATTCGAAAATATGGAAGATTTTGCCCGGGGCGCGGCCTTTCTGGGTACTGGCGGCGGCGGTGATCCCTATTATGGGCGGTTGCTGGCGCAAAATGCTATCCGGGAATTTGGCGCGCCTAAAGTTATTACGGCCGATGATCTGGACGATGATACGGCGGTTTTTACCGCTGCCATGCTTGGCTCGCCGCCGGTTCTGATGGAAAAGGGATGTAGCGGTGATGATATTGATCTGGCTATTTCAAAATTGGAACAACGACTGGGCCGCAAGGCAGAGGCCATTCTGCCCATCGAAATTGGCGGCATGAATTCCACATTGCCGATTATGGCGGCGGCGCGGCTTGGTCTGCCTATCATTGATGCGGACGGTATGGGCCGGGCCTTTCCGGAAATTCAGATGGTGACTTTTAGTGTTTATGGCTGCTCGGCAACCCCGCTGGTGGTTACGGATGAGCATCTGAACTCGGTGGTGGTTGAGGCCGATACCCCCGCCCGGGCCGAGGGCATTGTGCGGTCCATCGCCATTCAGATGGGGCTGAGCGTGATGCTGTCAGCCTATCCCCTGACCGGACGTCAGGTAAAGGATTACGGCGTTCACGGCACCCTGTCGCTGGCGCTGGGTATTGGCACCGCCATCCGGGAAGGCCGGACGACTGGCAATCCGGTAGAGGCTCTCATTCAATATCTGCAAACCACGCCCTATTACAATCATGCGAAGGTTTTATTTGATGGCAAGGTCACGGATCTGCGCCGGGAAACCACAAAGGGTTTTGCCATTGGTCATTGCCTGATGTCGGCCATGGACGGCTCCGGACGGCAGATGGAAATTATGTTCCAGAATGAACATCTGATTGCCCGGGAAAATGGTGTGATCAAAGCCATTGTTCCGGATTTAATTTGCATGGTTGACCGGGAAACGGCAGAGCCCATTCCGGTGGAACACCTCAGATACGGGCAGCGTTTAAAGATCATTGGCACTTCTGCCGCGCCGATTATGCGTACGCCGGAGGCTTTGGAGGTTTTCGGGCCTCGGAAATTTGGACTGGATGAAGACTTCATCCCCATTGAAAATCTATAACCATATTAATATAAGCTAACCCTAAGGGAGACTACACAATGCGTAAAATGATGATACAGGGACTGATAGCCTCAACCGCTTTATCCATGTCCTTAACCGTTCCGACAAGGGCTGCCGATGTGGCGGCGGGTGATACCTTAACCCTCGAAGAGATCGTGGTCACCTCGCGGAAGCGGGAAGAAAACCTTCAGGCCGTACCGGATTCCGTCACCGCCTTTGATGCGGTAACCATTGAGAATGCCGGGATTGACGATGTTCAGGATTTTATCGATCTGACGCCCAATATTTCCATACGGGAAACTTTCCGGGCGGGTGTTACTTTCATCACCATGCGCGGTATCACCACCGGACAACAGGGCTGGGCGCCGGTGACCTATGTGGTGGACGGGGTGCAGGCAGGCTCTCTTGACGCCATTAATCAGGGCGCACTGATGGATATTGAACGCATTGAGGTGCTGAAAGGCCCGCAAGGCGCGCTTTATGGGGCCGGTGCTATCGCCGGAGCGATCAATGTGGTCACCAAAAAACCAACCAATGAGCTGGAAGGCAAGATCAAGGCATCCTATGCCAGAGCCAATGACATCAAGCTGTCCGGGGCCATTTCCGGGCCATTGGTTGAGGATAAAATCCTGTTCAGGATCGGGGCCTATTACCGCAATACGGATGGTCTGATCAAAAGCACCGACGGGGTTGGCCTTGATTTTGAGGAACAGGCTACGGTTCGGGGTCGCTTGCTGTTTAATTTTGAAGATGTAACCATTGATCTTCAGGCTTCCTATTCGGACATCACCGCCGGGGCGGCCGATCAGGAACTCGTCAGCAGTGCGGGTTTACTGGAAGTCTTTGACACGCCCGCGGCCCCCGGACCAGCGCGGGGTATTGTGGGCAAGGAAAACCGGACGTTTACGGAAGTTTCCGCAAAGATTGACTGGGAAACCGATGCGGGGACATTTACCTCCGTCACCGGTTACAGTGATATAAATCAGGACTTGTTTGGCTCCGTTTCATGGCAGAAGCCACCAGCGATTTCATTGTTTGGCTTTTCAGTCGGGGCGCCGGGGGACGGCTTTACCGATGCCTTTCAGGATTTGATGGATAATTTTGAAAGTTTCACACAGGATACGCGCTTTACCTCCAATACGGATCAGAGATTCCGCTGGATGGTCGGCATGTCCTATCTGGATCGTAAGATTGTAAATCTGCTGAGTGTGGGCGGTTTGCTTCAGGGAACAGAACGGGTTGAGGCTAACCTGGTGCGCTTCCTTAACCGTCCTGATGTGCGTAATGACAAGGCATGGGGCGCCTTTGCGCAGGTGAACTATGACATTACAGACAAATTGGAGCTGACGGCGGCCTTGCGGTATGACAAAAATAATTTTGACACGACGCAATATACGGATTTGACCTTTTCAACGGTGGTTCCGGCCGCAGATGGCACCATCACCCAGAAGGCCACAAATGACAGATGGCAACCAAAAGTCCAACTGGCCTATCAGTGGAATGATGATGTCATGACCTATTTGACCTATAGCGAAGGCTTTCGTTTCGGCTTCTATAATACGGGCAATCTGACCGCGCCGGAAAATACCAAAAACTTTGAATTTGGGTTTAAATCCATGCTGGCCGATGGGCGGGTGCGGTTGAACGGGGCCATCTTCCATATTGATTATTCCAACCAGCAATTCACCTCTATCATCGCTACGGCTCCCTTTCGGCAGACCACCAACGTGCCGGAATCCAATATCAATGGCGGCGAGCTTGAAATTGTAGCCCTGCTGGCAGAGGGTTTGGAGCTGAGCGGCGGACTTGGGGTTACAGACTCAAAGATTGTTGGCGGTGCACGCTCACCGTCCACACCGGATTATAGTCTTAACCTGGCCCTTAGCTATACCACCCAGATTACCGAAGACTGGGAGGCCTTTGCCAGAGTGGATTACCGCAGACAAGGATCATTCGTCCTGATTGATGGCGGCGGCACACGCTTTACCATTGGTGAGAAGGATTATGTCAATGCCCGCCTGAAATTTCGCAATGATAACTGGTCTGTGGGGGCTTTTGTCGATAATCTGTTTGATGTAAGACAGGCAGATGATTTTGGCTTTTTGGGCATCGGCTATATTCGTTCCAACAGCCTGCCCCGGTCATACGGTATAGAAGCCAGTGTAGCGTTCTAGGATTTCTCCGTCGACAACCGCCGGGGTCTTGCTTTATACGTAAAGTAGCCCCGGCGTTTTTTTATGATAACCGGAATAAACCATGTCCCGAAAAACCATTGATCATCTTTTGGCAGATTCCATTGTCTGGGATAATCATGGTTGTATGCCGCTCAGGCCCGGCGATGATAGTTTCCTGCCGCAGTTGGACCGTTATTACAGGTCCGGTTTTGATGTGGTCACGCTGAATGTGGGCTTTGACGGTACGGCTTGGCAGAATAGCCCCCGACTGTTGGCCCTGTTTCGGGGCTGGATAGACCGGAACAGCGATAAATACAGGCTGGCCCGTTCGGTATCGGACATCCGGCAGGCAAAACAATCGGGCCAGCTGGCCATATGTTTTGACCTTGAGGGCGGTAATGCCCTGAACGGTGATATTGATATGGTTGCGCTCTATTACGCCCTTGGGGTGCGCTGGATGTTGATGGCTTATAACAAGAATAATCTACTGGGCGGCGGCTGTCTGGACCAGGACAGCGGTTTGACGGATTTTGGGGGCCGGGTGATTGACGAAATGAACCGCGTCGGCATGGTGGTCTGTTGCAGTCACGCTGGCCCACGAACGGCGATGGATGTCATGGCGCGATCAAAAGGCCCGGTGATTTTTTCCCATTCAAACCCAAGTGGCCTGTGGGATCATCCGCGCAATATCAGTGACGATATGATCCGGGCCTGCGCGGAAACAGACGGCGTGATTGGCATCAATGGTATCGGGCCATTTCTGGGGGCGAATGATAACAGCGCGGCAACCTTTGTCCGCCATGTGGATTATGTGGTGCAGCTGGTGGGACCACGGCATGTGGGGCTGGCCCTTGATTATGCCTTCGACCAAAAAGAGCTGTCCAACTATATCAATCAGAATCCGGATTTATTTCCGCCCGAAGAAGGATTTTCTGACGGTATGAAGATGGTCCCGCCGGAACGGTTGGGCGATATTTTAACGGGCCTGAGGGGTCTTGGCTATTCTGACGATGATTTGCGGGCCATTGCGGGCCTGAACCATCTGCGTATTGCAGAAACCATATGGAAAGATATTATATGACCGATCAGATCCAGCAACCTCATGTGTCCAAAGACCAAACCGTTTATGGCTGGCATGTGGCGGTTATTGTTATTGGCGTTGCGATAACCCTGCCCGCATTTCTGATCGGGGCGGAAATCATGGGTGCGCTCGGCACAGAACAGGGGACATATGCCATCCTCACGGGCGGCGTTATTTTGACGGTCATTGCCAGCATTTGCATCTATGTGGCGGTGTCAGAGCGGCTGACCACTTATCAGCTTCTGGAGGCTTCATTCGGCAAAATGGGCAGCCGTATGGTCAGCTTTCTGATGTCCCTGACCCTGCTGGGCTGGTTCGGGGTGACGGTATCTCTGTTCGGGCAGGCCATGGCAAAGTCAGTTGAGGCAGCTTTCGGCGTCCTTCTGCCGGTTGAATTTTATATTGTTATTGGCACTATGGTGATGACAGCCACCACCATATATGGTTTCCATGCCATGGATATTCTCAGTAAATTCTCAGTGCCTTTGATGATGCTGGTCCTGATTGCCGGGGTCTATTCTGTCGCATCAAAATTTACATGGTCTGAAATATGGGCGGCACCGGCCAATGCATCGGGGAGCATCACCAGTTTTGGCGGGGCGGTGTCCATAGTGGTCGGGGCCTTTATGGTTGGCGTTGTTATTCTGCCGGATATATCCCGCTTTATAAACCGTAAAAGTCAGGTACTGGTGGCATCGATTGGCAGTTACGGGTCATTTTCATCCCTGATCCTGATCATGGCGGGCCTGCCGGGTTTGATGACCGGGGAGAAAAATCTGATTACGGTGATGTTTCAATCGGGCCTTGGGGTGCCGGCCCTTATCATGATGATTTTTGCCAGCTGGACATCGAATATCAGCAATCTTTATTCCTGTGGCCTTGGCCTGACGCAGGTCATGCCACAGGTCGGAAAAATACAAATCACAGTAGGCGCCGGTATCGTTGGCGGGCTTGTGGCCCTGTCCGGTATTATGGATCATCTGATTGATTTTCTGGTTCTGCTCGGGATATTCATTCCGCCGGTCGCCGGGATTTATATCGCCCATTTCTTCTTTTCCTGCGTGAATAGTAAAAGAGCCGTGTCATCGGCGGCGGTTATATCCTGGGTGGTGGCGTCGCTCATGGCTATAGCGACCTCGTCAGGCCTGTTTACACTTACCTATATTCCGGCGCTGGATTCGCTGTTGGTGGCGGTGATTTTATATGTGATCATTGCAAAAGCTTATGCTTATTCGCTTCGCTCACAGCCATCAGGCGGCTATTGACGTCCAGCTTGCCAAACAGGTTTTTCAGGTGAAAGCGAACGGTATTCTCTGATACTTCAAGGTGACGCGCGATTACCTTGTCCGAATATCCCTCGGCCAGCTGGTCGAGAACCTGCTTTTCCCGGCGGCTGAGGGTGATATGGGTTTCTGGCGATTTCCCCTCATCAAATTGAGCAAGCAGATATTGGGCATGATCCTTTTCCGTGGCGCCGCCGTCCTGAATATAGGCCTTGAGCAGGGGGCGGATAAAGGGGTCTTCATCAAGGATAAACCGTAAAAAACCGGATGTGCGGATAAAATGCAGCAGCTCACCGAAAATTTGAAAAGCGTCTTTGGTCGCGCCGCTTTCATACAGGGCAATGGCCGATAACAGCCGGTATTTCTGGAGCGCCCGTATTTCGCTTTTTTGTTGATGGCCCTTAATTTGTCTATTCAATTCCTTTAGGGCTTCGTCATATCTTCCCTCGGCAATCAGCAGGCGGCTCAGGGCCTGTATGACGCCGTAACTTTCCCGAACCGAGAAGAATATACCGCGATCTCTGGTATAATCCTCAAAGGTCAGGTTGTTTTCCTGAACGATCTTGCGGGCTTTGGGGACCTTTCCGGCCCGGCACAGATAGCCAACCTCATTGGCCATCACCAAACGGTTCAGACGTTTTAACCCTTCCCGCCGGATATAGGATATGGCATCTTCGCTTAAATTCAGGCAAGCCCCAAGCCCCTTTTGCAGAAAAGTCAGCGCGGTGGAGGTGCTATAACCTGCCGCATAAATCTCATACCATGCTTCGCCGCCTTCCAACCGGTGATTAATGTCCCCCAACAGGCGGGCCGCTGTGGTCAGGTCATTTTTCTCATAATGCCATTCCGCCATCAGAATATTGAGAACCAGCCTTAAATCCTTGTCCTCAATAAAATAACGTCTCAGGTTTTCCTGTACCCGGCTGTAATGTTCATAGGCAATGTCCAACTTGCCCTCGGCCATGGCAACAACACCCAGATGAACGTAAATATAGGTTTCGCCGAAAATAGAGTGATGTTTCTGAAAATGGGAGATGGCCTTGTTGCCGATTTTTATGGCGGCCGGAAAATCACCCTTTTGCAGGTGGAAAACACATAGAATAGTATAGACGAAACCGATTTGTATATTATCTATATGCTCAAAATTCTCGATAGAGATAACGAGATTATCGCTCATTTTCTCCGTTAGCGGCGTCCCCTCATAGACCGCGAGGGTAGAGGTTATCACGGCCAGATCATAATCCAGTGCCGCAGAATGAATTTGTGGATCATTGTCCAGATCCTGTCGGATTTTATCATAGATTTGCCGGGCATCATTCAAATGGCCGTCTTTCAGCAGAACCAACGCCCGGAGCAGGCTCAGGCGCGGGCGGCTGTTGATGATATGTTCGGGCAAAAGGGCATGGGCTTTGCGAATACGGCTCATGCCTTCTTTATTCCACAGCAGAATGCCGCCAGCCTGTTCCAATATATCCGCCGCTTTATCCGGTTGCCCGGCAAGAAGCGCATGACGGATGGATTGAATTACATGGCCCTGATCCAGATACATTTCCGCCGCCCGCAGGTGTAAGCTTTTCAGCCGTTCAGGGTCTGAATATTCCAGATGATACAACAGGGCTTCCCGGAACAGGGGGTGCAGGCGGTATGTATTCTCCCGGTCCTCCAGCTGTGTCACCAACTGGCTGAGGTTTGCCATGTCTGTTAAGGTGGCATGACTGTTTGTGGCACCCCGGATCAGGTCCGCCGTATCCGGGTCAAACTGGGTCAGGATACTAACCTCCATCAGCAAGTCTTTCTGGGCGGTGGGCAGTTTGGTCAATATCTGTTCAAAGATATATTCCCGGGTGTCCTGTCCGGTGCCTTTGAAGGTATCAATGATTCTTTTATGGTCACTATGTCCGGCAAGGGCGTTTTTGATTAGTTGCAGGGCAACGGGCCAGCCTTCGGTCTTTTTATTAACATTTATGAGGTTCTTTTTGGTCAGCGTATCGCCCAAAAAGGCCTCGACTTCAAAGGGGGTGAATTTCAGGTCTGTGGTTGTGATCTGATTAACCTGCCCCTGTAATTTCAGGGACGACAGCTGTAAGTTTTCCGTGGACCGGGTGGCGAGCACCACATGCAGGTTATCCGGTGAATAACGCAACAGCGGGTCAAGGATATTTTTGGCGGCCTGTGCATCCAGCTTTTCCACATCATCCAGTATCAGCACCAGCTTCGTATCTTGCCTGGCTATGGCGGATAGCAATATACCCAGAATAGTCCGGAATGAGGTATCCGGGTTGAACCCTGTGGGATGAAGGTCAAAAATATCTGCGGCCAGCCCCGCCGTGGCAAAGGCATAAACCAGATAGGTGGCAAAAAGGGCGGGGTCATTGTCATCTTCATCAATATTCAACCACGCCACGGGAATTTTTTCATCTAAAAGCTCTTTGCGCCAATGGCCCAGCAATGTGGATTTTCCAAATCCGGCGGGGGCCACCAGCAAAGATAATTTCAGGTCTCGTCCGGCATTTAACCGCCGGGTTAATTCAGCACGATGGATAAGGGATAAATGATGACGCAGGGGCAGGGTCTTGGTCACCGTCAGCCACGGTGGGAAGGCATCTGCTATCGTCATGTCATCACGCATTTCTTATGTCCTGCCCTGAATTAAACGCCCGATATTTCAGTATTGTCTAATAAATATGTCACAAAAGATGAGTATAGATATTCATTATGTATTTCTCAATTTCTTTCGGCATTTTCCGGGTGAAATTGTGATGTCTGAAAAATATAATGGATGGGTCAGTAATGGGTATTTTGTTGCGTAAAATATTTTCACTATGGGGTTTTGCGATATTGCTGTTGGGGGCAGTCGGGGTCTTTTGGGTTTTGCGTGGGCAACCTCTTGAGATTAAACAGGCAAAGAATCCTTACTTCACCGACGCGCAAGCAACATTGAGCCAAAAATTACGGCAGCTGCCCAATGTGTCGCCAGCCAAAAATGTGATCCTTTTTATTGGCGATGGCATGGGGATCAGCACCGTCACCGCGACCCGTATATTAGAGGGGCAGATGCAGGGTGGCCCGGGGGAGGAAAATATCCTGTCATGGGAGACTTTCCCCTATACCGCCTTGTCCAAAACCTATAACACCAATCAGCAGATAGGGGATTCTGCGGGTACCGCGTCCACCTTTCTGTCGGGGGCAAAAACCAAGGCCGGGGTGATCAGTGTCAATCAGTCGGTTGCGCGCGGCGACTGTCGGGCCGCCATCAATAATAGCATGGATACCATCCTTGAATTATCGGAGAGGGCCGGACTGAACACGGGGATTATCACAACAGCGCGGCTGACCCATGCGACCCCGGCGGCGGCCTATGCCCATTCACCGGAGCGAAACTGGGAAAGTGACGGGGATATACCCTCTCAGGAACAGCAATTTGGCTGCATAGATATTGCCCGGCAGTTTATTGATTTCCCGGTGGGGGATGGTATCGAGGTGGCCTTTGGCGGCGGAAGGCGGAACTTTCTGCCCTCTTTTGTGACCGATAAAGAAGGTAAAAAAGGCCGGCGGAAGGATGGCCGCAATCTGATCAGTGAATGGAAGAATATTCATAAGGATGGCCAGTATATCTGGAATCAGGAAGGCTTTGATCACCTGAATATGGACGGCGACGGCCCGGTACTGGGCCTGTTTAATGCCAGCCATATGCAATATGAATCTGAACGGGCCGGGGATGCGGGCGGGGAACCGTCGCTGGCAGATATGACCGGAAAAGCCATTCAATTGCTGAACAACAAAGGCGGCGGTTATTTCCTGTATATTGAGGGCGCACGGATAGACCACGCCCACCATCAGGGTAATGCCTATAAGGCACTCCATGATGGGGTGGCCTTGGCAGAGGCGGTACAACGGGCCAAAGAAATGACAAATGCCGAGGATACGCTGATCATCGTGACGGCGGATCATTCCCACGGTTTTGTCATGACCGGATATACTACCCGGGGCAATCCCATTTTGGGTAAGGTTGTGCTGAATGATAAGCGGGGTCAGCCACAGGACCATGAAGCCTTTGGTACGGATTACCTGCCCTATACCACCGTTGGGTATTATACGGGCCCCGGTGCGCAAAAAACCAAGGGTGGCCGGAGCGACCTGACAGAGGTCGATACGGAGGGTAAGGATTATGTCCAGCAAGCTCTGGTGCCTCTGGCTTATGAGGCCCACGGCGGTGAGGATGTGGCCATCTATGCCGACGGGCCGGATGCCTATTTATTTCAGGGCGTGGTGGAACAGAATTATATCTTCCATGTGATGTATCATGCCTTACGCCTTAAAGACAAACTTCAATGATTGGAAAACAGGATGTTTAAAATTATCTTTCAGGTGATATGCGGGGCTATTTTATTCCTGTCATCATCGTTATTTGTGCAGGCCGGGGATAAATGCTGCCTGACGGAGAATGTGATCCTTGTCACGCTGGACGGTGTGCGCTGGCAGGAGGTATTTCAGGGCGTGGATCGGCGCTTCTTTGATCAGAAAGACTATCTGGCCTATGGGAAAACTCACGACGATTTTAAAAAGGAATTCTGGCGGGACAAAGCCGAAGACAGGCGTAAAGTCCTGTTTCCTTTCCTGTGGAATGTGGTGGCGAAACAGGGGCAGATTTATGGCAACCGGGAACAGGGCAGCCATGCGGATGTGACCAACAAGCTGCATTTTTCCTATCCCGGCTATCAGGAGATTCTGACCGGATTTGCCGATCCGCGCATTAACAGCAACGACAAAATGGCCAATCCCAACTGGACCTTTCTGGAATGGCTGAATCATCAGCCGGATTTTAACGGGCAGGTGGCGGCCTTTGGCTCATGGAATGTTTTTCCCTATATCATTAATGAGAAACGCAGCGGTATTCCGGTGAATGCCGGGTTTGAGGCGATGACGGGGCTGGGGGATAATCCGGGGATAGAACAGTTAAATCAATTACAAAAAGACATCCCAAGCCCGTGGGATACGGTGCGCCTTGACGCGTTTACCTTTAATTTTGCCTTTGAATATCTGAAGAAGAAACAGCCGAGAGCTTTGTATATTGCCCTTGGGGAAACTGATGATTTCGCCCATGATGGTCTTTATGATCAATATATCCTCGCGGCCCGGCGCAGTGATGATTTTATCAGGCGGCTATGGGCATGGGTTCAGCGTGATCCCCATTACCGCAATAAAACCACTTTACTGATCGCCACAGATCATGGCCGGGGTTATGAGACGATTGACCAATGGAAATATCATGGTCGTTTTCCCTATGTGGACAAGGACGGTAACAAGAAAATAGCCGACATCCCCGGCGACGGCACCATATGGATGGCGGTCATGGGGCCGGATACTCCGGCTCTTGGCGAGATGAAAAATGTGGCGGATGTGACGCAATCACAGATCGCCGCCACACTGGTTAAATTTCTTGGCAAGACTTATAAATCTTCTCACAAGAAGTTACAGGCCGGAAAACCCATTGAGATGATGTTTACCACGGCCCCTTAAGGGAGCTTAACATTATAGTATGCTGGAAGACACGGTTGCCCTGAACGTCCCGTACTTCAAAGATAATCAGTGGGTCTTCCAGCAGCCAGTCGATATATAGGGCCCCGAAATTTTGGCCGGAATAGCTTAAATCCTGCCAGCGATAGGCATTGGGGCTGACATTGTCCCATGTCTGGGTCAGGCCGCTGGAGGTCATGTCCCATAACGGATAAGGGGTATTTTCCGTCTGACAGGATAATTCGGCCCAATGGGTATCGCCGCTGATAAAGACGACGCCGTCAACCTTGTATTTCCCGATCAGGTCAATCAGTCTTTGACGCTCATGGGGGAAATTTGACCAGGCCTCCCAGCCGGGCTGGGTGGCAATATATTGCAGGCTGGAGCCTATAATTTTGATCCGGGACGGGATTTGCATCTGTTGTTCCAGCCATTGCCATTGGGCTTCTCCCAACATGGTTTTTGATCTGTCGGCAATGGGCAGATAGGGGCCAAGCCCGGCAAGATCGCGTTCCTTGGCAATCCGGCGGCTGGCCACGGTCTCAAGATTATCCCGATTATAACGTAAATCAGGCAGGATGATATGGACCCGCTTGTCCGCCGGACCATACAGGTAAGAGGTATAGATACCATCATTGTCGCGGCGGCGGGGGCTGTCTTTAGACTCATTCCAGAAATCAAAAAATAACGCCTTGGACTGGTCCCGGAAGGGATAGGTCTTGCCCGCGTCATTTTCCCCGAAATCATGGTCGTCCCAGATGGCAATGACGTCACTTTCCTGTCTGATCCGGGCGTAATTTACCGCCTGTTTGGCATATTTTTCTTTTAGGACGGCCATGTCCCGTGTGTCTCCGTAAATATTATCGCCGAGGAAGATAAACAGCTCCGGATGCCTTTTCAGAATGGCATTCCAAATGGGCTGTGGTTTGTCCTGATGACAACAGGAGCCATAGACAATGCGGGACAGGGGCTTTTCTCGGATGTGCGGCATGCCGCCGGGCATGGTCGCGCGGGCTTTGGGCGGGGAAAGGGCGGCGAGGGCGGTTAGAGTAAGCCCCGTGCCCATATGAAACTGGCGTCTGGTAATTTTTGTCATCGTCTGGATCCCTTATATGAAAATGGGGTGCCTGATGTCAGGCACCCCATTTTAGTCAAATGAATATTGATCTAAAAACCAACGGTGACCGTGGCCATGACCTGACGTCCAGAGCCGATGAAATAACCGCCCGGTGTGCCGCCCCCAAGGTAGCGTTTGTCGGTCAGGTTGTTCACATTCAGGCTAAGGTCAATATTTTTGATACCGGCCATCTCCATGGAATAACCGACCCACATGTCAACGACAGTATAGGAAGGCAGGCGGTCCGTATTATCAAAATTACCCCAGCGTTTACCCACATGCTTGGCTGAAACGCCGCCGCGCATGCCGTCATTGGCATAGCTCAGGGTGCCGACCATAAGAAATTCGGGCGACAGGGCGACCTTGTTGTTTTTGACAACATTGCTTACCGTCTGGGTATAGACTGAATCATTGATGGTCAGAGAGGAGTAGATGTTCCAGTGATCTGTCACATCGGCAGAGAGGCTGGCCTCAAGCCCTTTGGATTCCACACCGCCCACATTATCAAACACATTCTGGTTCTGATTGATAAAATCAATACCATTCACGGAATCGCCAATTGGAATGGAGACAATCCGGTTGTTGAATTTGATATAATAGGCCGTCACGTTGGCGCGTAACCAGTCATTGCCATAACGAAGGCCAACATCAAAGTTATCAGCGGTTTCGCCGTCAAGATTTGCCCCGACACTGCTGGGGCCTCTTTCGATAACGCTGTCTTTGATGGCTGCGAAATTCTGTGAGAAACCAGCAAAGATTTCCAGATCATCGGTGGCATTATACAGGGCGCCCGCAGTGAACAGAATTTTGGAATTTGAATCCTTCTTAAATTGATCCTCAATACCAAATGTATCTGTTCTGGTCAGGCTGACAATGAATTTTCGCAGGCCGCCATTCAGCACCAGATCACCGATTTCCATCGTGTCTTCGGCATATACCATGAAAGTATTGGTGATGAAATTCCGCTCATACTGGCGCCAATAGGCTGCATTATCAAATTCCTGAGAACTCAGGGGATCAATGATTTTATGCCAGTCACGACCTTCGTCACGGTCCGCACGTTCCCACCACAGGCCAGCCCGAACGGTGTTGTTTTCACCAATCTCGGCGCTGGCATCTGCGGTAACGCCGATGCGTTTTTTATTGTAATGGGTATGACGGTATGATCCCACGGGTGTTGATCCGACAGGATAACAGGCGGGGTTGTTGGCCGCACCGCCGCCGCCGTAAGGGAAGGTCAGCCGTGCGGTACAATTGTCAAAAGGCGAAAGCTGCGTTCCGGCTGCATCCACATAGGTATAAGTGCTGTCAAAAGACCCGCCAAAGATGGTGTTCGGGCCGCTGTCCAGTGATCTTGATCCGGAGGGACGTGTTGTTGTGCCGCCGTTGACATTAACCAGATAAGGCGGAACCCAGTCACCACGGCCATTCTGGCTATGGAAATAAGGGGTGATTTCGGCTGTGAATCCGTCGCCTTCATAGGCCGCGCGCAAATAGGTGAAATAGTTGGTGCGCAGGGTTGACCATGAGGGACGATAGGCCTGATCCACATAGGGAATACCGGTGATGGTATCGGTCAGGCGATCCCAACCGGGATTTTGTATGAACTGGTCAATGCTGATGCGCTGAAAATTATCTTCGGCGGCGTCATCCCATGAGAAGCGGCCCGTAAGGGTCCAGTTCTCCAGCTCGGTGACAAATTTGGCGGAGATATGATCCCGCTCCGTATTGCCTTCATTACCAATCCATGCATCATTATAGGTGTGGGAATAGCTGATATAGGCATGGGTGTTTTGCATGATCTCGCCGGTATCATAGCGGAAGAAATACCGCTGGGCGTTATTGTCACCCACACTGATCCCGGCCCGCATGCCGGATTCTTCGTTGGGGTTGTTGGTGACAAAGTTGATGGTGCCGCCAAGGGCTTCATGGGACGGGGAGGCAATATCACTTGTTCCCTGTGATACCTCGGCCCGGGCCAGATTTTCTGAATCGATATAGCGGTTGGCTTTGGAGCCGCCGCCATAATTGGAATTACCATTGGGCAGACCATCAATGGTCATGCCGATCTGCTGTTCGCTCAGGCCAACATTAAATCCCCGGATACTGATGGTGGTTGACCAGTCATCGGAGCCAAAGGTGCCGCCTTCGGAAATGAATATTCCCGGCAGATTGTCAATGGCTGATAAAACACTGGCCGCCGGGGCTTTTTGCTCCAGCATGACATTATCCGTGGCGTTATTGGCATAGGTTACGGTCTTGCCGGTAACAACCACTTCTTCCATGGCGATGTCATCGGCTTCCATAGCATCGGCGGCTTCCTCGGCATTGGCATATGGGGTTATGGCCAACAGGGCTGTGGAGCATAATAAAGCCCCCCAGGTGGCAAGCCTTCTGGCATTTGGCGTGTTATGAAACGGTGTAATATACATTTGAAAAATCCATCTAATACATGTGAATAGTCGATATGACATTCAATCCTTCCCTTGTGGGCAGGGGAAGGTTGGGCGATTCCTGTGACAGTTTGATGAAGGATTTTTTATGTTTATCGTCACGTTTTTTCCGGGGCCTGATGCCGGTATATTTTCGATGAATTTAAACGATATGGGTTATTGAGGTTAACCGTGTGGAAAATATAAGAATTTTGTTAATCAACTTGGTGGCAGGCATTATCTGCAAGTAGTTTATTCAATTAATGTGAATTTTTTGAGTAGGTTTGAATGCCGGACTGAATATGAAACAGTTAAATAAGTGAAATAAATTGACTCCAACTTTGTCTTGATTTTGAGCATATTCTCAATATAGTTACAGGATCACCACCCTCTCTACAGGCTTTCTTGAGCCGTAATACTGTAAGAATAAGAATTGAATGATGGGTGTTGTGTTAATCAGGTACACTGATTGAACGAAAAGGGGTTTTCGTGGATTTTTTGTTGTTCATAGTATTTTTTATTATTGTAGCGGGCGGTATATATCTGCTCTGGTACCTTAAGAAGAAACCGGCGCAAAAAGCCGGTGGGTCCGCTATCACGCTGGTTGAGGTGACTACTGTGGTCATCATTATTGGCAGCATCGGGCTCGCCGCCGTATCCGCTTTCCTGTCTCCTCCTGAAAATAAAGAAGAGATACTTCTTTCTGTTATAGCTGAGGAACGGCTTGATGGGCTTGTCACTTCTTTAACCATGTATCGGTTTGACATATTGTCTATCCCCAGCGAGGAAGATGGCCTTGAAGGGCTGTTGGTCAATAAGGTGGGAGATTCCACTTGGCGCGGTCCTTATGTTTTACAACGTGAGGATTTAACTGACCCGTGGGGCAGGCCGTTTCAATATAGGCATGTGAATGGCCGCTATGAAATTCTAAGTCTCGGGGCGGATAATGAAATTGGCGGCAACGGCGAGAACAGGGATTTGTTGCGCAAAGAATAAACTTGTGGGAGGTGTTGGGTGTGGTTTCTTGTACCAAATGTGGCAGTGATTTAAAGGATACGGCCAAATTCTGCGTCAAATGCGGACAACCCGTTACATCAGTTCAAAAGGCTGCTAAAGCGGTTAAAGTGAAAAAGAACAAGCCAAAGGCGGCCCCGAAACTGGCCAAAGCGGCAGCTCCTCCGGTTCAGGCTTCTACGCCAAAGAATAAAGCCCTGATCGCCAAGGCAATTGCTAAAGGATTGACGAAAAGCCTGACCACCAGCGCCCTTGTCCTGGGGCCGGGGATCGCCATTCTCATGGCCGGGTTTCAGGCGGTGGGGATGATCTGGCTTTTTCTCGGGTCTTTCTGGTTGATGGCGCGCTCCTATAAGAAGCCGTGGCGGCTGACGGTTCTATCCTGCCTGATTCCGCCCGTTGTGACGGTGATGAGTTATCTGGTACAGCTCTGGTTGTTTTCCGGGGAGGCCTTTTCACTGCTGGCAATCGGTCTTGCCGTTGTGGCCGGGCTGTTGTTCGGATGGTGGCGTGGGCGGTCTCATCAGATTTATTGGGAGGGCAATTCATTATTTGCCAAGCGGACCTATGGCTATATGGTCACATGGGTTCTGGCTTATGGTTTTACCCAGGCATTGGCGGCAACGGCGTCCAGTGTATTGCTGATCCGGGCGGGGCTGGTGACGGGAGCCTTTACCACCGCCGTATTGATGATGGTCTCTGTGATGCTGTTGCGTCAACGCAAAGCCATTGTCATGCCGCCCATGCAGCATGTGGCGGCTTTGATTTTGGCCGGGGTTTTTGGCCTTGCTTTGTTGTTACCACAGTCCACATGGGCCGCCAGTCAGGACAGACGGGAGGTCGCCAATCGTGAACTGGAGAAGGCCATTGACAGTGGAAATGCTGCTGACCTGTATGGAGCGGCACTGGCCACCGGCCTTAATGATCAGTTGGGGATCACCAACCTCAGACGAAAAAGGAGTAAAGGCAGCAGCCCGGATACGGAATCTTATGCGGGATTTACCTTCAGTCTTGCCGAATTTACTGCTCGGGCCAATGGGGATAAAATGGAAATATTTATCCTTACCGTAACCGGACAATCTTTCAGAACAAAAACCATGGTAAGTATGATGGCCCCGACATTACTGGATGAATTTCATTCATGGTTGCTCAAGATCAGTAATGAGAAGGGCGATGAATTTGCCGGAACAATCGCCCGGATGAATTACGGTGAATATGGCTTGCTTATTAACGGGCCTGACAAAAAAAGCTCTATTGCTCTTGCGGTGATGGTGGCAGATGGCCGGGTCGTGATGGTTGGTTATGAAGCCGTTGGCCGGAGGGACCGGGTTCAAATGACAAGGTCAATGGCGGAGGCCACGCTGAATTATCTTGACCGCATGTACACGGCGGGTCCGGGAACGGTTACCATTCCAGCGGGTGAGGCCACGGTGGCCACGGCAGCGACCCTTGTTATGCTGACCACGGCGGGCATCGCGGTCAGCCTTGTACAATCAATTGCCGCCGCCACAGGGCAGGTGGTTCAGGTGGTTGCGGAAACCACGGTTAACGAAGTGACCTCGGCCCTTGACGAGCAGGGGCTTGGCGATATGCCCCCGCCGGGAGACGGTCAGGAGGACGCCCCGCCTGATCAGCCGCCGCCGCGCCGGGGGCCGGACCTGTACGACAAAGAAGGCGAGACCTTCGCACGTAACGAGGACGGTGAATATTGGGCCCCCAATGCCAAAGGTGACTGGGAATGGATGGGTGAGAATAAGGCACGGGAATCATCCGCGGCCCTGCGCGGGGAACGTCAGGACCGGGAAGCTGAGCAACGCTATCACGATCGTGAAACGGACAGGATGCTGAAAGAATCCCGTGAGAAAATTCAGGCCAAAAACCAGCAGGAGGAAGATGAATACCTGCGCCAGAAATGGCAGCAGGAACAGGATGAGGCGGCTCAAGAGGACCACCGCGAACGTCTTGTGGCTCAAGCCAAAAAGATGGGTGAGCGGGAAGGTGGTGATCTGGAGAAAGAGATCAATCAACTGGTTAAAGACGGTGGTTATGGCGGACTGGAAGATCTATATCGGGAAAAATTAGAGCAACAGGTCACTAGTGGTGAAACAGATTCTGCCAGTGAGCAGACTTGGGAAAAGGCGATGGCTGTGGGCGAATATGCATCCCGTGGTGTGACGGCCGCCGCCAAGGGGGCCTTGATGGTTGCCGGGGGGCCTGCCGGTGCCGCTGCGACAGGTTTGGCGGTTGGGACGGTTTCTGCCGCCGAACAGGGGGCGGAGAGCTATGTGCGTGGGGACAGCATGGGTGAGGTTGCGGCCAGAACCGCCGGCGGTTTCCTCAGCGGAGCGAAGGACGGTATGGTTTCGGTTTATGGCAATCTTCCGGGGGTTGGGACCAGTGCAAAGCTATTGGTAGGTGCGGCGGCGGATGCCACGGAAACTTACGTTCGTACCGGTGATGGTAAACAGGCCCTGATTAGCGCAGGCGTTAGCCTCGCCGGGGATAGTATGGGGTATAAAATTGATAGATTCGGCAACGTGGTTGGGCGTGAACTCAGCCGTGTCGCCGTGACGGTTGCGGCGGCGGAAACAACCAATTATGCGGCCGGAGGAGAATTTGGGGATGCTTATCAGAATGCTCTGATAAATCATTTGGGTGGTAAGATTGGTAGCCGGGCCGGAACCCATTTTGTCAACAAAGCCGTGGGTATCGCGGGGCCGGACCCACTGGCCCGAACGCAGGTGGATCATGAACAGCGGGTTCGGGATGCATTAGAGGGAGCCGAAGCGGCAAAGACTGATATTCCCCTTAAAAATCAGGCCGGAATTGTTCAGGAACTTGAGGGAAGTCGACATCGCGCAGTGGTTACGGATGACATGGGACGTCCGCGTCTGGATGCGGATGGTAATGAGGTAACAACGGAATTTGTTAACACGCGCAAGGCTCTGGAACAGCTACAAGATCCGTCTTCGAGCCGCTCGGCCAAGTTAGGTCCTGAGGATCTGAAACAGGCTATTATTGATACCCGTCAGAAGAAAATTTATGATCCTGCTGATCAGGAAACAATCCGGCGGGTGACACCGACCCTCGAACAGGAAGGCTTACTGAAACCGGGGGATAGCATTGAAATGGATTCCTTTTCTACACCGGGTAAAAAACCGTCTCTTGGCGCGGACCGGGATGCTCGTCTGGTGATAAAGCGGCCAAATGGCAAACCGGTGACTGATAAGCAAGATGGCTTTGACCGTATTGAAATTGACCGGAAACACTGGGAGGATATTGCCCATAAAGAATTTTTCAAGCATACCACAGAGATTGCCAAAAGTGGTGGACAGGAGATTACGCCGGAGACCCAACCGGAATATTTCAGACGGCGTGCGGAAATGGAATTTATGAAACGGCCCGATACACCGGCGGAAATTGAGGCGTTACAGCGGCGGGGTTTTTCCCAGGAACAGATTGCCAAATTACAGCAACAAGGCATGACACAGGATCAAATCGACGCCAAGGCGTGGGCTGAGGCCCATAACCAGCTTTTCACCGACAGAAACCATATGGAGGCCAGTGCCGACAACGCGGATCAGGCCTTTGTCAAGGCAGAACGGGGCTTGAAACAGGTTCAGGGCGTATCAAATGTCATGCCCGTTGCTGACGGTAAGGCCAAACTTCTGGACCCAGAAGGTTTTGCTCGTATGTGGAAAGAAAAATCACATTTTTATGATCAGAATCCGCCAGAGGCTCTGGCACAGTCGCAAAAAGGCATAGATGGGCTGATGCGCCTGAGGGATGGTTACCGGACGCAGGGATTGACCCCGCCGCCATTTACTGAACAAACAGCAAGGGCCATGGAAATTGTGGCACGGGCAAAGGTTGGGGCGGATGCAACCCCGGATACTATTGCTGACCTTAATCGTCAGATGCAGGGCCTGGGTTATAAAGATCTGAATGACGGGTTGGCCAAGATAGCTTATCAGAATGAATTGCTTAAATGGTCCACCGAATTGAAGGGATTGAGCACATCGGACCTGACCCGTATTTCACAATCATCTCCGGCTCCTTTTGAGGACGGGGAAAAGGGCGAGGGAGGTTAGGGTGGAAACTGTAAGCTATCACGATATTCCCCGCACCATACTTGCGGCCCTGCTGGATTTTGATGGACCAGCGGGAGATATGTCGCCGCGGCCTTTGATGGGGGAGGCCATACCTGTGACAAAACATCAGCTGGCTGAACTTTATGCCGGGAATTTTATAGAGTTGCCAAAGGACAGCAAGGTGACATTGACCCCCTTGTTTAAAAGGGTAGCAGAAACGCTTAATAATCCGGCGACAAATGTGACCTTTCGCATTTGGGGGGCGGATAATATTTGCGGGGAAACATCATTGCTTTTTCCGGCGGATATTATCGATGGTGAGGGTGTGGTTCTTAACCAGATCGGCCAGAATTACCGCATTGCAGCCCCGGTCGGCACGGCGGAGATGCTTGATCTGTTGCGCCCCATAATCCCGCCTGGGGGGGAGAATTCTATTACTTTTGAGGGCCATTTTGATGTACCGGTCGCGGCGGTTCTCTTTGGCCTGATAGACCTTGTTCGTCAGGATAAGACATCATATTTCGGGGCTACTGAAATTTACGGATTTTTGCAGGGTCAATGGGGGCTTACCGGCTTTGACAGCCTTGTTACTTATGTGGCCGTTGCCGGAATTTTACCTCATCCTCCGTCTTTGCAGGAGGTGGAATTTGCCCTTCAGGTTCTGCTGGATGCTGATATGATTTATGGAAATACGGAAGATCAATATTCGGTGGTGGCCCGTATGATGCCCTTGGTTGAGGGCTTTGCAGAGGTCATTCCCGGGGTGCAATGGCAACGTGTGTCTAAGGATCGGGATGGGGAACTGCTGTGCAGTAACCGTATTTTTATTATTGGCAATGATGGGCTGATCCTCAGCTTTGCCCAAACAGTGAAGGGACGTATATTCATTGCCGCCGTAAGCCGCCGTGAAATGTTGGATTTTCTGCTTGATGAATTTATGATGACCTTGCCAAGGCCCCATGAGGAAAAGCCCGAACCGCCAACAGATTTGACCTGCGGGACATGTGGCAGTACGGTTGCGGTAGGCAGAAAATTCTGTACGAAGTGCGGGGCCTCAATGGTTCAGAAAACGCAAAGCAAAGATATTTCACAGGAAACTTCCTGCAACAGCTGCGGCGAGAAAATTGATCATAATAAAAAATTCTGCACCCATTGCGGTGCGTCAACAGGATAGGGATTACGACAATGAAATGTCATAAATGTAATGCTGAAATGGGGTCGGAGGACGTCTTTTGCGGTGAATGCGGGGCCAGCGCACCCAAGGCGGCAGCAGAGGTAAAGGTTGAACCCGAGGTGAAGGCTGAAACCACATGCCCGTCCTGTGGCGCCGAAATGAATGCGGGTGAGGTCTTTTGCGGTGAATGTGGCCATCAGATAAAGTCGGAACAGACAGATGAGGCGGAACAGTCCGGAAATGAATATCCATTGGTTCCGATGATATTAACCGCCGGGCTTATTTTTATTCTGTTATCCATCCAGTCCCAGCTTGAATCCAGTGGTCTGTTTGATGACTGGGTAACCACAGAAAATTTCCGGTTTTTTGTCACTGTGGTGGGGTGTATTATCGCCAGTATCACCGGGATTTCCGTCGGGCTATATATTATTATAAAGTCGGTGAAAATGTCGGACCGGAAGTTTCATAGTTTCAGCGTTTTTTTTCTGATTTCTCTGGTGGTGTTTTTGGCGACTGAGGCCCTGATCGTCATATTTGGGCCATGGGAATATATTGACGCCCCCTTTTCAATCACGTCTGCGGCTTTGTTCTCTGTTGTAACAAGTCTGATCATTGTTGGCGTGTCAAGCTTGTCATCCCGTAAAATGGGAGGGTAGGGGTGACACGAAAGTGGGCCACCAAAAAACGATTATTTTTTGGAGGTGGGATCATTATCCTGCTGTTGCTGGCGGTGCGCATGTGTGTGCCGGATACGACCTATAAGGACAACTCCCTGCTGGACCTTCTGGTCTTATACCGGGCGGAGCTTGAGGCACCGGGCCTTACGGTGGAAGAAGCGGTGCAAAATTTGAAAACCCCGCAAGCGGCCTATGAGTTTGTTCGTGACCGCACGCTCTATTCCCCCTATTACGGCCATCGGCAAAATTCTGAAACCATGTTGCGAACCCGTTCCGGTAACGCATTGGACCGGGCCTATTTACTGACGGACCTGTTGAAAGCAATGGGTTGGACGGTAGAACTCCATTTGGTGTCAGATTATGCCCCCTTTACTAAGGCGCCGCCGTCATCGGGTCAGTTTGGTCGCCGGGGCGGCAAGCTGTTAAAGGAAATTGCCGGGCGTATTGGTTACGACCTTAATCAGGAAAACGCCGACTGGCAGGATATGTTCAGTCAAGTGCAGAAACAGGTTACCGCTATGCAGGGCAAGGTGACGGGGGTCGCGGGCATTGTCAATGAAAGATTGAGACGTCCTTATACCGGGTCTGGTTATGGTAGCCCGGACGAATTGCGGGTTTATATTCTGGCGACCAAGGAGGGGGAGGGTCAGCTCTATTTCAATCCGACATTTCCGGACATGGAACAGCCGGAAGCCGGAAATATACTTATTCCCCCTTCTGTGGGCGGCGCGTCCATTGAATTATGGTTGCGCGACGGGCAGGGTATAAACAAACCGCTTTTGAAATGGAAGGGCCAGACAGCAGGACGGGATATTTCGCTGGCCTTTATGCCGACCCATAACCCGCTTGAAATATTGAATGGTCCCCCTGACCCAAAACGGGTTTCCATGTGGACACCCATGTTGAATATTGAGGGGGAAACCGTATCCGGGCGGCCATTTCGGACGGATGGGGAGACACCGGGTATTGGGCTGGAGGTTCCAGATTCCGGGATCACAGGCCTTGCGCCTTTTGATCCGCAGGCCATTACCGATATGAGGCTGGTGGATATTGATACGGCCAATTATCCGGATATAACCCTGCAACTGGCCCTTGACGGTGTTGGCCGCGCGGCCATGATGCCGCAGCATTTTCTGGTGATGGATAACGCCAAGCAGGTCAATGTCAGGCTGAACAAGATCACTTACGGCGGTCAGACCGTGTCCATCGTCAGCGATGTCAGCGGCAGCATGGTCGATATTGGGGCCTTTGAAATTTCCAAAAAGGCTATTGTACAGCTGGCTGATAAGCTGTCACCGGAATTGCCGGTCAGCCTGATCAGTTTCGCCTATGACGCCCGGATGGAGGTCGAAATGGCCCCGCTTGGCAATGGAGATGCAATCAGGCAGGCCGCATCCAAGTTGCAGAAACGGGATTATACCGGTATTTTCAATGCGTTAAACAAGGCGGCTAAACAGGATTCTCTGGTTGGCGGTACGATCGTATTACTCACCGATGGCATGGATAATGTGGGTGGGTCGGAAGCCGATACCATTAAATATCTTCAGGAGAGGAATATCCGGGTCATTGCCATAGGCTTGAGTGAGGGGGCCGATCATGCCCTGATTACCCGTATCGCAGAGGCCACAGGCGGCTTTGCCCTGAAAATCACCAAAGTTGAGGATCTGGA
>JAADFR010000086.1:0-16969 GCA_013152755.1 Alphaproteobacteria bacterium | reverse complement strand
GCCTATGCGTCGCTCAGCTACCGCGTTGCCGACCCGGAAACTGGCTGGGCAGATATTGTCCGCCCGGCTAACATTCGGCAACTGTCGGTCCAGCTAAAAGAAACAGCCTTTCAGGTCGCCGGGCAATATAATGAACCGGTACAGCAGCCGAAAAAAGACCCTATGTTATATGTGATCATTAATGACAGAACATACGGTGCTCAGATTTCTTCTAATCCCAATAAGTACCGGGACAGGATAACGAACCGGGACATTCTCCGGTTAAATGGGCCGGATATTGGCTATGCGCTCACCGGGCAGATAAAATTATATTTTGATGATGGTATATACGCCCCTGATGTGGTGGCAGCGGCCTATATGACCAATTGGATAGAGGCCCTGCGCAGTCAGCCGGACAAGAAACCCTCCCCACAAAGTGAGGCCTATGTTCGTCCATCCTATGATCTTGTCTCAACGGTAAACGGGTTTCGGGTTTTGTCTTCGTTGGGGTCCGGCACCGGGGCAATGCTTTCCGGCGGCACAAATATTTATATGAAACGTACTGTGGTATCCCCCGGCAGGGATGGTATGAGGGAACATGCGGTGTTTGATGTGGTCGACCGGGTGAGGCGGGCTTATGGGGCAAAGAGCCAGGAAGATACCTTCCGCCTTGAGGTCGCTTTGAATATTGCAGAGGGCATGATGATCGGCGGTGAAAACGCCATTGATGCGTTATTGCCCTTAAAGGACAGCCTTCAACTGACCGGGCCTTCACAGGCCTCACCGGATTATTGGACGGGGGCTATGGAGGCGGTAAAGGAGAGGTACGGCGGTGAACATCGGTATTGGTTCACATCGGCGGACAAACCGCAATGGATGTGGATGGCGGATAATGATCCGGCCCATTATTTTGCCGGGCTGTATCTGGATGGCGGTGTTCTGGCCAAGGGCGCATCCATAGAGGGGCTGGCGGCAGAGTTTGACAAGATTGACAAAATGTATGAGCTTTATACCAAGATGGCGGGCAAGGCACCGGGCATGTATGCCAGCACCGGGGTTCTTTTAGGGGCTATTGCGGCCTTCAAGCGTGAGGAAAACAAGCTCTGGTGTTATTCAACCCTGATGCTGGGCTATGTGAATGAGGCCATAGGCGCGGATGAGGCGTTGCTGAATACATCACCGAAAAAAGCACAGGCCAAGGCGGCCAAACTCTGCAAGATGAATTATAACCCGGATGATTTTGCCCGTGAGGCGGGAAAAGCGGTGGCCAAATCACTGTATGATGCGGCCAAATCATGGGCAATCAAACCGGTGGACAAAGAGATAAAGGATGCGGCAACCCTGATTTCCGGTGTGGATGCGGGTATGATCAGCAGCATTAAAGGTCATGCCAGTGATATAGCAAGTGTTGCCAACGGTCTGACGTCTGTTGCCTCTGCTCCGACCACGGCGGCCTTTCACAAGGCCATGTCTAAAGCTACGGGTTTGGTCGGCAATCCATAGGCGATTCACATCGCGTATTGTATTCTTGATATTTTCTCACATATATATTTATTAGAAACTATTAAATATATTGAGGGATATGATTTTCCCCTGCGTATAACAGTAGAAATACGAAGCAAGCCATATAAAACATAAACGGAGATGTTAATGAGTAACAGCCCCTTTCTGCCGCTGACCAAACGCCAATTTGTGAAGGGCATTGCCGCCGCAACGGCGATGGCGTCCACAGGACTATTTAGTAATGTCTCTTGGGCGAAGGCGGATCCTGAGGAATTAACCGGAACAGAATTTCACATCAATATTGGCACGATACCGGTTAATTTTACCGGTAAAGACCGTATCGGGACAGTGGCCAATGGGACCATACCCGGGCCTGTGTTGAAATTTAAAGAGGGCGATGACATCACGATTTATGTCACCAATAACCTGAATGAAATGACCACCATCCATTGGCATGGCATTATCCTTGATTATAGGATGGACGGCGTACCGGGAATCAGCTTTCCGGGCATAGAGCCGGGGGAAACTTTCGTTCATAGGTTTACCGCCGTTCAAAACGGCACATATTGGTATCATGCCCATACATTGCATGAGCAGACGGGGGTATATGGTGCCCTTGTTATTGAACCGAAAGAAGCCTTCGAGAATGAACGGGTAGACCGGGATTATACGGTTGTTCTAAGTGACTGGACCGATGAAGATCCGGTCGATGTTTTCCTTAATCTCAAGAAAATGGGCAGCTATTATAATTACCAGCAACAGACCGTTGGTGACTTTATGGATGATGTCACCCTTATGGGACTAGGCAAGGCGATTTCATCACGCAAGATGTGGCAAAAGGGCCGGATGGGCCGGGCTGATTTCAGTGATGTATCGGCGGCTACCTATACCTATTTGATGAACGGCAAGTCTCCGACAGGCAACTGGACCGGGATTGCGAAGGCCGGTGAAAAGGTCAGGTTACGTTTTATCTGTGCCGGTACGGCGTCATTCTTTGATATACGGATTCCGGGGCTCAAGCTCACGGTTGTGTCCACCGATGGTCAGCGTGTTGTCCATGTGGATGTGGATGAATTCAGGTTTGGGCCGGGGGAAACCTATGATGTGATTGTCGAAATTCCCGATGACAAGGCCTATACAATCTTTGCCCAATCCATTGATCGTTCCGGTTATGCGCGGGGGACTCTGTCGCCCCGGGCCGGGATGGAGGCAAAGGTTCCGGCTCTGGATAAACTGGTTCTTCTGGACCCCATAGATATGATGGGGGATATGTCCCGTATGAGTGGTGATCTGGCCATGGGCGGCATGGCGATGGGTGGTATGCAGAAGAGCGGCCTTCATAAAAAGCCAAACCATGCCCGGACTGAATATGGACCTTCGGTTGATATGCGGGTTGATTTTCCGCGCTTAAACCTTGACGATCCGGGACCGGGGTTGCGTAATAACGGGCGGCGTGTTCTGACGTTGGCCGACTTAAAGAGTCCCTTCACGTTGGCGGATGATAGAATGCCAACCCGTGAAATTGAACTGCATTTAACGGGAAATATGGAACGGTTTATCTGGTCCATGGATGGCCTGAAGCTTAATGAGGCTAAGCCTGTTCATTTTCCGCTGGGGGAGAGAATACGCGTTATTCTTCATAATGATACCACAATGATCCACCCCATGCATTTACACGGTATGTGGTCCGACCTGGAATCGCCGGACGGGGGCTTTCAGGTGAGAAAACATACTATAGCCGTTCAACCGGCCCAAAGGATCAGCATGCTTGTCACCGTTGATGCGGAAGGGCATTGGGCGTTTCATTGTCATCTTTTGTATCATATGGCTGCCGGTATGTTCCGTGAAGTCGTTGTAGCATAGGTCTGGAAGAGAAAAAATGTCACAAACTATATATAAATCACTCGCAATAATATCTGCTTTCGGTATCGGTTTAACATCTTCGGCGCTCTATGCCCAGGAAATGAAGATGGAAATGAAGATGGAGCATAAGCATAGCGAAGAGAAAAAAGACCCACAGAAAATGGACCCTGAATCAGGCAAGGAAAAGCAGGATTCAGGAGACATGAACCATAGTTCGGGCGATATGAAAATGGATATGGATCATAGCTCGGGCGATATGAAAATGGATATGGACCACAGTTCAGGCGATATGAAAATGGACTCTGGCGGCATGGATCATGGCAGTATGGGGTCTATGGAAATGCCACCAATGTTGGGGGGAAGCCCCCCTGCGGATGCCCGTGATCCTCATGCCTATTCTGACGGTTATGAATATCGGGGGATGGCAGGCTTTGAAGCGACCGATATGATGATGGTCAATAAAGTCATTGCGGATCAGTTTGAATATCGGAATAACAAGGGCAATGATACCCTGACGTGGGATATGCAGGGCTGGTACGGCGGCGATTATAACAAGCTCTGGGTAAAATTCGAAGGCGAAGATGAAACCTCTGCCAATGCGGGCGAGATGGAACTGCAAGCCCTTTATAGCCGGACAGTAGCCGCATTCTGGGATTTTCAGGCCGGTATTCGTTATGATGCCGCATATGGTACAGATTCGCCGGGGGACCGGGCTTTTGCCGTTATCGGTCTTCAAGGACTAGCGCCCTATTGGTTTGAATTGGAGCCCGCGATTTTTATCAGCGACAATGGTGATTTCTCTGCTCGTCTTGTGGCCTCATATGAGCTGCTTTTCACACAGCGCCTGATACTTGAGCCCCGCGCCGAGATTAACATTTCGGCCAGCGAGGTCAGGGAATATGATATTGGCAGTGGCCTGAATGATATTCAGCTTGACCTGAGGTTACGCTATGAAATTCGCCGGAAATTCGCGCCTTATGTTGGTATCGCCTGGAGCCGGAAATTCGGTAACACGGCCAGACTAACCCGGGCAAGCGGCGGTGATGTTGATGTCTTATCACTTGTCACGGGTATTCGTTTTTGGTTCTGATCTTGAACCGACCAATGATAAACGGCTACCAACAGATGTTGGTAGCCGTTTTATTTTGACTTTAATTATCAGTAAGTCTTATTCCTTGAAACAAGTATTCTTCAACCAATCGAGTATCTCTGTATATAGATGCTTCTTATGATCATAGAATAATGTGTTGAGAAATGGTCTGCGCCTTTGAGTTCGACGTATTTATATTCCTTGTTATATTCTTTCAGTTTTTTAACGAAGGCGCGGCTGTGATAGACATTTACCCGCTGGTCAATATCACCGTGAATAATCAGAATGGGCACATTGACGTCTTCAACATGTTTAAGTGGGGACAGACCCTTCACCGTAGCCCCTTGAATTTTACTGGTGAACAACTGAGCTGAAATTCTGTCCATGTCACTGACGCCAGCACCGGCAATGGTACATTTATAGATGTTATTCTTGCGCATAGAGCCGACGAACGCTGCATAGCCGCCATAACTCCAGCCAAACATGGCCAGACGGTTTTTATCGGCCAGACCTTTCTTGATCAGATATTCCGCGCCATCATCCATGTCATCCTGCATTTCATAACCCCATTTTTTGTCACCGGCTTTCCAGTGATCAAGGCCGAAACCTGTGGAGCCCCGATATTGTGGCTGAATGACCAGATAGCCATTATTGGCCAAAACCTGTGTCCATTCGTCATATCCTGGGAAGTCCTGTGCCCATGGTCCGCCGTGGGGCATAACAACCGTGGGGAAGGGGCCTTCGCCGTGGGGAATAGTTAGGTAGGCAGGGATTTTCCGACCATCGCGCGCTTTATAACGGACAAATTTCTGTATGGCGAGATTTTCCGGTTTGATCATGGGGAAACTACTGCCAATAAAACTTAATTTAGATTTATCTTTTAACAAGTAATAGGTGCCGGGGTCTTTTGGCCCCCGTATGCTGACAATGATGGCATTATCATCATCCGAACGGCTGACCATTGTTGACTGCTCGTAAGGGAAAAGATCGTTTACGGCTTTGTAGAGGGTCTTTTCAGTTTCGTCGATGAAGACCCTTTTTACTTTTGAGGTAACATAGATAAAGCCCAAGAGCTGACCTGATTTTCCGGTTTTCCGGCTGGTCATAATACCATAGGCATCGGCTGATTTTACGCCGAATAGTTTTTCAGTTAGTTTTTTTGTGGCAATATCCATAGAATAGATACTGGCCTTATCCTCGCCGTTATTGGTTAGGACAAAAAGCTCATTTGGCCGTTCCGGGTCGAAGCCCAGAATTTCAAAAGTTTCTCTGTCTTTACCAGCATTCTTTTTGAGTAATATCCAGTTCTTGCTGCCTTTCAGGCGGGCATAATATTCGATGGTGAGGCTATTGACATCATACCCGGCGGCAACCCGTAATTCACCATCGGCATCAGCCATATAGTTAAAGGCCAGCTTGTCATTGCCCCGGAATATGGTTCTTTTTTTGCCGCTGTTAATGTTATATCTGATGACATTTTGATAATATTTATCGGGGGCCACATAATCTTTGTTGCTCATGCCCCTTTTAGAGCCCATGGGATAGATGCTGAGCAGGATTTCATTGGGGCTGTTGCGCAATGTACTCATTAACTGGGCTTGTCCGTCGTTGGGGAGCATTTTCCAGTTTCCGGTGCCGTCTGCGTTGATAATATAACGCCGATAGCGCCATTTGCTGTTGCCGCGCTTTACTTTCTGGCGGACACTTATCAGGATGCGTTTGCTGTTTAACCAGTTAAATCCGGTAAGTTCCATAACCTTGGAGCCAATACGAATTGGTGTTTTTTTCAGATCTTTGGTATCAAAAATTTCAAGAATATAGTCCCCGTTAAAACTTCTACCCCTGAGTAATCCTAAATGTTTTCCGTCAGGAGAAACACTCACCCGCTGAATAGCCGGACGCATGGCAAAGGCATCAATAGGAAGTGGTTCCTCTGCTATAGAATATTCTGCAGCCAATGTGATGAATAGGGCGAGAAAAGAAAAAAAGATATTTTTACAAACAGTCATTATTCATGGCTCCTGAAGGTTTTTCTAGGTGTAGATTTGGCCACCGGCATGCTCCGGTTTTAGCCTTAAAGAACAATAGGCGGACCCAAAGGCCCGCCTATATTAAATTAGATATACTTAGAATTTTTTCTTAGCTGTCAGATATACAGACCGACCATTCAGGTCATATCCAACACCATATGGGAAGTTTCTTACTCCGAATACACCTGAAGTATCAATGACTTCTGGGGAACGGTCAAAGACATTTCCGATGCCTAGTGTTACAGCATAGTCACCTGGACGCCATGTTAGGGCGACATCATGAACCACATAGTTTTTGGTAAAGAAGACCGGACGACATGAAACACTGTCTGTGGTGCTGAAACAAGGACGGCCAGCAGAGCCACCTTCAACAAAGTTAGTCTCTGGGTTGGCACCGCCTTGAATCCAGCGGGTAAACCAAGTCAGACGGAAATCATCATATTCAAAGGCAAACCGGCCCTGAACACGCCAACGCGGATTAGTTGGATAGCCGGCGAAGTCTGTTGAATCTTCCTCTACTTCATAGATATTTTCTTTCATATAGGATGCTTTAATATCAACGGTTACGCCAAGGTTTTTAGCTGCGACCTCAAAGTCCTGCCGATACAACATATTCAAGTCAACACCTTTGGAAGTAATCCGGCCAATATTAATGAATGAGGTATCAAGCAGAATTAGCTTTCCAGTTGAATCGCGGCTTACACGATTACAGAAGCTACTTGTTGCATTTGGCTCAACCAGGTTATCATAACATTTGTTCAGAATAGTCCCTGTTCCAGGCTCCTCAATGCTATTGGTAATTCTAATATCATAATAAGTCGCAGAGAACTGTAGGTCGAATTCCTCAAACCACGGCTGGTCAATAACGATGCCATATGTGAAGGAACGTGATGTCTCTTCGCTGACATCACTGGCACCACCAGTTACAACTTCGGTTGATGACAATGCATTAATGTCAGGGCTAAGGCCCAGTGTTGTTGGGTCAAGCCCCTGAGCGGAACAGGCCGCTAGGACATTTGGTTGGCGAGAGTCATTGGCGGCGTTATAGGTTGGTGTTTGACCGATCAAAGTATCCCGCGCGTCTTCTGGAACAACACAAGGGTCAACAACGGATAAGAAGCCCGTGGTGCCATTGAGGAATTGTTCCCGCAGGTTAGGCGCACGGTAAGATGTACCGTATGTGCCACGGAATGTGAACCAGTCCACGGGACGATAGACGCCCTTGATGTTATATGTGATCGCACCATCATAGAAGCTGGGGTTGGTGTATCGAATAGCACCGGAAAGGGTCAATTCTTCAACCATCGGCTTGCCTCTGACCAGTTCCATCTGGGTTTCAGCAAATATTTCGTTAAAGTTACTAGTACCATCAGCACCTTCATCGGTAAACCAGTGAATGAACAGGCCTTTCGCGGCTACATCATTGGGGTTAGATACGATGGAATCCTGACGATATTCGTAACCGATAACCAACGGAACTTGGGTATCATTCCATGGCAATGTGAATAGATTTCCATCGACTGTCAGGCCGCCCATTTTTTGTTCGATAATGGTTTCAAAGAAACGGGTTCCAAAAACATAATCACGCTCGGCCTGGGTGGCAAAATTACCGCCGCCTTCCTGAAAAATAGAGGGTGCATACATATCAACCACGACACAACCATCTGTTCCGTCACCGCAGATCATTTGACCTGGATTATTGGGATCCCAACGTGTTGTATCAAGGGAGTTAAACAGCTTGTCAGCTATAATACCTTCCGACCGTTCTGTTCCTTTTGAGCGGGAATAGGACATATAGGCTTCATAGCGCCAGTCGCTTTCTTTAATGAAAGGAATTTGACCTTTAACACCTGTTACAGCCCGAAAGTTACTGACTTTGACATTATTGACATTCCGGTCACCAATTATGCTGACGATAGGCCGTGATCGTGACGTTACACCATTTAGGCCAAAGTAAACCAAACAGCCCTGACCCTGTCCCGGTCCACCAAAGTTGGACCCACAAGGGTTGGTCGGGTTTGATTCTGCTACCCACGGGAATAATTGGTAAGGACCATTGTCAATTTTCATAGAACGGCTACTGAACATGGCTTCAAAAAATACCGTGGTATCATTGGCATCATCAAATGTATATTCTCCGTTAGAGAAAATACTGTAGCGTTCAATACCGGATAAGAAGTCCGCATTATAGGCGCGTTGTGTATCACTACTGTTATAGAAGGGATCAAGATAGTCTACATCACCTAAGCCATCTCCGTTTGCATCGAAATAAACACTATCAGACCTAGGATCTATTTGACCATTGCCGTTGGAATCATATTGAACGGTGCCAGGATAATATTGTCCCCACCAAGGCAGGCTGGCTTCATTAAAGCCCGGAACCCCAATATTGGTTTCGCCATTTGGTTTGTAATAGATACTACCCAGATAACCGATACCTTCCTGAATACGATTAATTAGACCGCTGATCTTACAGTTCGTCTGATTGGCACGTGGCCACCAGCCACCGGCGTTCCGGCGAATTTTACCCTCATTAGTTTGGTAATAATATTCGTTACATTTATTGACAAATTTGCGGTCTTTAAAAGCAGCAGTAGAACGTTTGTAAAATTCACCGGATATGGCAAAGGAGGCATTGTCCCATGTTTTCCCCCACATGGCACCGACATTATAGATTTCACCGCCACCTGAAAAGGGCGCTTCGATAGTGCCCTCAACTTCTAGCCCGTCAATATCCTTACGCATAATTACGTTGGCCACACCAGCCACCGCATCAGAACCGTAAACCGCAGAGGCACCGTCGAAAAGGGCCTCAATACGTTCAATCATGATGGAAGGAATGAGGTTAAGGTCAGGTGATACTGGCGCACCGCCAACACCGGATGATGCCATCCGCCGCCCATTGACCAAGACTAATGTCCGTGACGCACCCAATCCCCGAAATGACACAGATGTAGCACCAGCGCCGTTGTCTAGTACAAAGCCGTTCAGGGTGTTATCAATCTGCATGCCCGTTGACTGTACAGATGATTGCAACATGTCCGTTGCATCAAAAAGACCGATTTCACGGGATATTTCACCGGAAATAATCTGAATAGGAGAGGCACTGGTGAATTCCGTACGGCGAATACGTGAACCGGTGACAACCACCTCATCGACTTCGCCTTCATCGTCCAGTTCTGCTTCAACTTTTGCCGTGTCTTTGGCAGCATCTTCCTCGGCGGCTTGTACGCCAACCGTCATAACTGCGACCATGGCCAATGCCGATACGCCGCTTTTTAAGTATTTGTTATATTGTCGTTTTGATAAAAAAACTTCCACACCATTCCTCCGTAGAATTGTTTGTATTTAATTTTCCAGGAGATTAATGGCTTTCAATCACAAACCTTAACTTAGGGTGGTGAATTATAAAAATTCGTGCATGTCTATTGTATTTCCACACAATACCAAAGACAGCTACCCCTGTTCGGTATATTTAGATTGTTATTCCCTCTCCCAGCGCTCACTTATGTATCAAGAGCTAATATAACCTATATGGGATTATGATTTTGGTGCAAGGTATATTATTATATTCGAAACTAATAACGTGAATTATTCTGTTTTTTGACCCAACAATCAAATTTTATTTTGAATAAGTAAATAAAATGCAAATTAATAGTGGTGAATAGAAAACTCTTTTTTTGTGTAAAAGATTTGGTTATCAATAACTTGTTATAATTTATTGTTTTTTGGTAAAATGATTCTTAAATTTTTCTTGTTGTAAATATTAAGTACAGGCTGCATTAATTGGTTAAAATAAAATATGTCTGAACATACCCTCTCAAGTGCCCTGTATCAGGGGCAACAATATCTTCAGTCCGGTCATACCCGCGAAGCCTATGCCATTGCCAAGAAAATGCGCGATGATTTTCCGGGTGATGCGTCTGTTTTGGCTTTTATGAGTAAGGTGGAAATGTCGGTTGGGCAATTAGAACAATCACTTGACCATATCATGAAGGCTGTAAAACTGGCCCCTGACAGGTTGGATTACCAGATAACTCTTGCGGAAAATTATGCCGTAATGAATATGTGGAAAAAAGTAGAGGTGGCACTGGACAGTATGGTGTCGCAAGCTGAAAATAATTTTCAGATACTGGATTCTGCCGGTGCCTTGTACAGCCTGTGTAACATGCATGGAAAATCAAGAGATACCATAGTCAAGGCATTGAAATTAGAATCGGACAATGCGATTCTGACATATAACCTTGCTATTCAGCAAAGATTCCTTGGCGATACGGAAGGGGCGCTGGACTCCCTTGACCGGGCCATAGCGCTGAACCCGAAAAATACAGAAGCCGTGTATATTCGCTCTGGTATGCGCCGTCAGACGGAACAGTCAAACCATATTCCCTTCATCATCGCCCGGCTAGGGGAAATGAAAAATGTTCAGCAGGCACAAATTCAATTGAATTATGCTCTGGCCAAGGAATATGAAGATCTGGAGGAATGGGATAAGTCATTTGAGGCTTTGAATGCCGGGGCGAAAGCAAAAAGACAAACCGTAAAATATGACAGTGTGCGAAATATTGAAATTCTGACGCGTACGGTGACCTTGCAGACCAAAGAATATCTGTCAACGCCTGTTACGGCCTGCCGGCGGGAAGCGCCCATATTCATTCTGGGTCTGCCGCGCACGGGCAGTACGTTGGTTGATACGATCATAAGCTCTCATAAGGATGTGGTGTCTGCCGGAGAATTGCCGGACTTTCCAAAACAGTTTGCCTTGGCGCTAAAAAAGGCCGCCGCAAAGACACCCGGCCTTGGCCGTGACAGGATGGCCCTGTCCCTGAAAATAGATTTTAAGGCGCTCGGGCAGGGTTATGTGGATGCGGTGGACGGTAAGGTCACCTATTCAAAGCATTTTACTGACAAATTGCCGTTTAATTTTCAATATTGCGGTATGATCAAGCGTGCCCTGCCCAATGCCCGGATTATCCATGTGCGCCGGGACCCCATGGACAGCTGTTATTCCATATATAAAGCCCTGTTTTTATCCCCCTATCCCTTCTCCTATGATTTGGTGGAGTTGGCGCAATATTTTGTTGCTTATTATCGTTTGATGGACCATTGGCGCGCCGCCCTTCCCGGGGCCATACTGGATGTGGATTATGAGGATGTTATTGCAGATCACGAACAGGAAGCCCGGCGGATTATTGACTGGTGCGGGTTAGACTGGGATCCGGCATGCCTGAATTATCGCGAGACCAAAAAAGCCATCACGACCCTGAGTGCGGCACAGGTTCGGGGCAAGATATATTCTTCCTCTATCGGAAAATGGCGGCATTTTGAGAAGCAAATGGCCCCGGTAAAGAAAATATTGGAAGACGCGGGGATTCCCTTTAAATAAAATAGAGCATGTTTTAATCTGATTTCAGGGCGGAAACCTGTGTGCTTACCGCTTGAATCAAACCATAGCCATAGGTGCTGTCAAAGCCCTTTTTTCCGAGGTCTATGGTATTTTTCTCCAATAATTTCACGATGTTAACCGTACCATTCTCAGGGGATAACTCTGCCAAAATAGCACTGACAAAGGGAGCTGCGATTGAGGTTCCGGACCTAATTTGGTATCCCCCCCCCGCATTGGCTGTCGGGATATTGACGCCCGGCGCAGAGAAAGCAACATGACGCCCTCTGTTTGCCTGCAAATAGACATGCTGTTGTTTATCCACCGCTGTAACAGCCACAACGCCGGGATAGGCCGCCGGATAAAGCGGTGCCGCCGCTGGGCCTCCATTGCCTACCGCCGCGACGATAATGCTGCCCTTTTCCATAACTTTGTTGATGGCAATTTCCAGAAGCGGGTCGGGGGGGCCACTTAAACTCATGTTAATAACGGATGTTTTTTGCCGCACCAGCCAATCCAGGGCTAAAATCAGGCTTTCTGTGGTGGCGGCGACTTTTGTCTTGTCATATTTGAAAAATACACTCGCGGCATATAGTTTGGCCCCGACGGCAATGCCTTTGTATTTATCTGGGTCATGGCCAACCAGAATGGCGGCTATGGCCGTTCCGTGATATTTTGGTCTTTCCTTGTCATAGGGGACAAAGTCTTCAATCGTTATGGCTTGATTAATCAGAGCGGAATGGGATGTGTCCACCATAGTATCGATCAGGCCGATACGGATACCTGTTGCATCCGATGTCGTCAAATTCAGACTTTGTGATATATCTGTGATGGTATAGGGTGCATTACCATCATCCGTATCTTGAAATTCGGGTATAAAAAGATGATTTAGGCTAATGTCCGCATTGTCAATCAGGCTCTTCATTTCCGATGCAGATTGGGACAGATTTTTATTTTTTGGCGAAGATACCTTGATCAAAACCATATCCAAACCAGCCAGATATTTACGTTCCGTAATAGGATAGTTTTTTTCATCTATATTCAGAAAAGAATCTTTCTTGGCCAGAATAAGAAGCTCATGGTTAATGGCCTTGAAGCCATTATCATCATATAATTCCGGGAGTTCCCGCATTCGGTTTAGGGCTTTTTTCTTTATTTTCCGTTCTTTTCTGTGAGCGGCTATAGCGGATTTTCTTTTTATCCGGATTTTGTCAGTATTTTTGATCCGGTCAGCAACCCTTCTTGTGGCCATGGCCTCGGCCTTTATTTGAGCTTTTATTTCGGCTTTCGTTGCGGCCTTGTTTTCAGCACGTTCTGCGGCCAGTTTCAGGGCGCGTTCTGCAATACGTTCAGTAATGCGCTCCGAAACCATATCAATTTTTCTGCCCTGTGCAAAGGATACCAAAGTAATGTCAAAGCCGTTATAGGCGGCTTCTGATACGATGGGCAGGTTTGATTGTGCAACAGAATATTCACTTGCCGAAAATATGGACAATATGACTAAGCTAATCAAAACAAAGGTTTTTTTTAGCCATTCAGAAAATAAGCGATCAAGATTTTTCATTTATTCTCACATATTTAATATTGTTAACAATATATTCTCACATATAATAATTAACAAATAACATCATTGATATGCCCCTTAAAGTCAGGACCCTTTGTGATATTAACGCTTTGATGCTATTATTTATTCCCGAAAATTAAAAATTAATAAACTTTAGTTATGACAGACTATATCACATAAAAGCTATTTTAAGGAAGAATAGGATTTTAGCACTCCATTCTATATTTTTTTAATAAAATGCGGAATAAATCCGCGCCTTGATACGTTAGGGATACTGAATGACAACCACAGCCGAGCAATGGCGAGACGACATTGTTGCATTATTGCCAAGACTAAGGCGATATTGCTATTCACTTACCGGGTCGGCCGTGGATGCGGACGACCTGTTACAGAATACGGTTGAAAAGGCATTGTCAAAATATGATCAGTTTCAACAGGGTACAGACCTTGATAGATGGATGTTTAGAATGTGCAAGAATCTTTGGATAGACGAATGGCGGTCCCGGCGAGTGCGGGGGCATACCATCGACCCGATGGACAGCCAGAATGAGCCGTGGATCGACGGCGAAACCGTGCAAGAAAACAAGCTCGGCCTGCGGGATGTGCAGACGGCCATGGATAAATTACAGGAAGAACAGAGGATCATTGTTTTCCTGATTATTGTTGAGGGTTATTCCTATAAAGAAGCCGCGACTTTTTTGAGCCTGCCCATTGGCACCGTAATGAGCCGTCTGGCCCGGGCCCGTAAGGCACTCGAACAGCTCCTGCGGGCACCGGAACAGGATGCCTCATATGATATTGGGGGCATGGATGCGCCGGGGAGGCTGCAATGATTATCACCGATGAAATTTTAACCGCCTATCTTGATGGTGAACTGACCGTTGATGAAATCGCGGATGTGGCCCGGCAGATAGATTCCTCACCGGAACTTACCAGACGGGTCAAGGATATGCGCCGGAACGATGCCTCCATTGCACAGGCCTATCATGCCATTGACAGCAAACCCATGCCCGCCGGTATTCTGGACATGCTGGATAAATTCCCGGAAAGTCAAAAAACCGTTTCTGAGGAAGAAACCCCTACTGTTCTGCCGTTCAAGACGAAACCCGTTATGCGCACTCAGGCCCCCATATGGCAAGTGGCTATGGCGGCCAGTGTCATGTTGTTCGTTGGTCTTGGGGCGGGCCGATACCTTGTGCCGCCGCCCTCATCGGGGGGCGCGTCCGCTGAGAAAATTCTGGCACAGCAAAATACGGGGATTATCGGACCGGAGAACGAGATGTTTGCGGTTCTTGAACATCAACCAAGTGCTTCGCCCGTGACCCTTGCTGCTGGTGGTGATACGGTTGTCTTGCCGTCGATGACCTTTAAAACCGGAGATGACAGATATTGCCGGGCCTATAGTGTGATCGGACAGAAATCCACATCGCAAAATGTTGCCTGCCGCATGGAAGATGCGTGGATTGTTAAAATATCTGTTGGCTCTGCCGGGGCTTCTGCTGCGGAGAACGGGCTATATCAAACGGCCAGCGGAGAGGATAATTCCGCTGTGACGGCTGTTATTCGTGGCTTGATCAAAGGGGACGCGTTAAGCGCCGATGACGAGCAGAAAGTCATACAAAAAAACTGGCGGTAAAATATTTTTCTTTAAATTCGGGAATAAAGTGAGCTGTTCATTCGTTAAGCATTTAAAGGACGAAAATAATAGTTAATCCTTTATCTTAACCATTTTTGGAAACGCTAACTTTATCTGTTCTGGTTATTTTTTTTCTGGCCTTTCAGATAACTGAAGAAAGAAAGATATAGACATGAAAATATTATCTCGTACAGCAATTTTTGCCGCCAGCCTTTTATGTGCCACCAGTATTGGAAGCTATGCAATAGCCGACAGTGACATGTCCGTTACCCCAAGCGATATGCAACCCACCTTGACAGCAGAGGAAATGGCAGAGCGTCAGACCCTCAGGGATGAGCGCAGGAAAGCGCGCGACACGGCCCGCGAAGAGCATCAAAAAGCCCATAGAATGGCCAAGGAAGAGCATAAAGGGGCTCATGAAGCGGCCAAGGAAGAACATCAATCGGTTCATAAAGAAGCCAGGGCTGAGCATAAAGCAGCCCATGAAGCGGCAGGTGAATTGACCGAAGAGGAAAGAATAGCTCATCAGGAAGCTCACAGAGCGATCAAGGAAGAGCATAAAACGGTTCATGAAATAGCCAAGGAAGCTCATCAGGATGCCCATGGTGCGGCCAGAGAGGCCCATCAGGAAGCTCATGATGCATACAAGGATGCGAAACGGGATGTCCGTGCCGCTGCCGGTGAATCCCGGCAGGCTGCCCGTGAAGTGGCAAAGGCCGCACGCAATGATGCTCGCGAGGCTGCGAAAGAAGCCCGCCGTGATGCCCGTGAGGCCGCAAAGGAAGCCCGTCGTGATGCTCGCGAGGTAGCCAAGCAGGCCCGCCGTGACGCACGTGACGCCGCGAAGGAAGCTGCTAGACGTTCTGCAAACGGCTAATAAAGACCTTTCATTGAATGATATAGGGCAGTCCGATAGGGCTGCCCTTTTTAATGAATCTAAGTGTAATATATTCGAATTACCTAAATTACTTATCTTTTATTTTTATGGCAGGGAATAAAATCAGAACGCCGCCCGTTATCTTTGTGAAGGACGATAAAAAAGGTGTTGATTTTACCATGTTACGTGAACCTCAATAGCCAGTCATCCTGTCAAAATGTAGATTTTTAATTAAGATAATAAACAGGTATAGAAAGTATAAACCATGAAAATTTCACCACGTAAAATATTTTTCACAACAAGTTTACTATGTATGACAAGTCTGGGTTCGGTTGCTATGGCAGACGGCGTTACAAATTCTTCCCGCAACATGGGTAGTGATATGACGCAGGGGTCAAATGAGCCAGCTTTTATGAATTTTACAAAAATACGCAATACAACGCGTGAAACAAATAACGCGGCCCGTGAAGCGGCGATGGCGGCGTCCAGTGAAGCCCGTGATGCGGCTATGGCGGCCTCGGAACAGACACGTGATGCGGTAATGACGGCGTCCAGTGAGGCTCGCGATGCGGCCCATGCGGCCTCGGAACAGACTCGTGAAGCAGCAATGGCGGCGTCCAGTGAGGCTCGCGATGCGGCTATGGCGGCCTCGGAACAGACTCGTGAAGCAGCAATGGCGGCGTCCAGTGAAGCCCGCGACGCGGCGATGGCGGCCTCGGAACAGACACGTGAAGCTGCGATGGCAGCGTCCAGTGAGGCTCGCGATGCGGCCCATGCGGCCTCGGAACAGACTCGTGAAGCAGCAATGGCGGCGTCCAGTGAAGCCCGCGATGCGGCTATGGCGGCCTCCAGCGAAGCCCGTGATGCGGCCCATGCGGCCTCTGAACAGGCGCGTGAAGCTGCGATGGCGGCCTCCAGCGAAGCCCGCGATGCGGCTATGGCGTCCTCGGAACAGGCGCGTGAAGCTGCGATGGCGGCCTCCAGCGAAGCCCGTGATGCGGCCCATGCGGCCTCTGAACAGGCCCGAGAAGCAGCAATGGCGGC
>JAADFR010000085.1 GCA_013152755.1 Alphaproteobacteria bacterium | reverse complement strand
GGAGCAGACTTCTTCGGCCACTTCAGAGGCAAATAGCTTGGCCATACAGGCCTCGGTCAGGCAGGGAATTTTCCGGTCTTTCAAAGAGGCCGCATTCAGGACCATCAGCCGGGCCGCTTCCAGCTTTGTCGCCATATCGGCAAGGCGAAAGCCCACGGCCTGATGACGGATAATGGGCTTGCCAAACGAAGTGCGCTCATTGGCATAGGCGGTGGCCTGATCAAGGGCGGCTTTTGCCATGCCGACACTTTGGGCCGCAATGCCGATACGTCCGGTTTCCAAATTGGCCAGTGCAACCCGGTAGCCCTGATTTAACGGCCCGAGCAGCATATCCTCTGTGACCGCCATATCTTCAAAAACAAGGGTACAGGTGTCCGATGACTTCTGACCCAGCTTGTCTTCCACATTGGCGACCGTAAAGCCGGGCAGGTCGGTGGGGACCAGAAAGGCGGAAATGCCCTTTTTACCGAGGTCTGGTTCGGTGACAGCAAAGATAATCGCCGCGCCGCCAATCTTGCCGGAGGTAATGAATTGCTTGGTGCCGTTGATGGTCCAGCCATTATCATTTTTCCGGGCGCGGGTTTTGAGCATGCTGGCATCGGACCCGGCCTGTGGCTCGGTCAGGCAGAAAGCCCCGATCATTTTGCCTTGCGCTAGGGGTTTCAGGAATTTTTCCTTTTGGGCATCTGTGCCATCGGCAAGAATGGCGGCACATACCGGGGCGTTATTGACGCTCATGATTGTGCTGACGCCGCCGTCACCCCCGGCGATTTCCATGAGGGCGAGGGCATAGGAGACATAATCTGTTTCCGCGCCGCCCCATTGTTCGGGAATGGTCATACCCATCAGGCCAAGGGCGCCCATACGGTGCAATACCTCCATGGGCAAGGCTCCCGTCTTGTCCCATTCGGCGGCATGGGGGGCCAGCTCATTGGCGGCAAAATCACGGGCCATATCCCGGATCATTTCCTGTTCCTCGGTGAGAATCATTTACATAAGCTCCACAGCCATGGCGGTTGCCTCACCGCCGCCAATACATAGCGCGGCAATGCCGCGTTTTTTGCCGTGGGTTTTCAGGGCGGAAATCAGGGTCACCAATATGCGGGCGCCGGACGCCCCGATGGGATGGCCCATGGCGCAAGCCCCGCCGTGAATATTCACCTTGTCATGGTCAAGGCCAAGGTCGCGCATGGCGGCCATGGTGACGACCGCAAAGGCCTCGTTAATTTCATAAAGGTCAACGTCCTTGTCGGTCCATCCGGTTTTTTCATAGAGCTTTTCTATGGCTCCGATGGGGGCAGTGGAAAACCATTCAGGCGCATGGGCGTGGGTGCTGTGGCCGGTAATTTTGGCCAGCGGAGTGAGGCCGCGCGCCTCCGCATCCGACTGTTTCATCATGATCAGGGCCGCCGCACCGTCAGATATGGAACTGGAATTGGCGGCGGTCACCGTACCGTCCTTGGCAAAGGCCGGGCGCAGGGTCGGGATTTTTTCGGGCCGCGCCTTGCCGGGCTGTTCGTCCGTGTCATAAATGACCTCACCCTTGCGGGACTTTACGGTCACTGGCGTGATTTCCTGTTTGAAATATCCCTTGTTAATGGCCGCATTGGCGCGATCGAGGGAGGAAATGGCATAGTCGTCCTGGGATTCGCGGGTGAATTGATAATGCTGGGCGGTCTGTTCGGCAAAAACCCCCATCAGCTTGCCCTTGTCATAGGCATCCTCAAGCCCGTCAAGAAACATGCTGTCCTTAACCTCGCCGTGGCCAAGGCGGGCCCCGCCGCGCATTTTTGGCAACAGATAAGGCGCGTTGGTCATACTTTCCATGCCGCCCGCCACCATAATATCTGCGGAGCCTGCTAAAATAGTGTCATGGGCCATCATGGCGGCCCGCATACCGGAACCGCACATTTTATTGATGGTCGTGCAGCCTACTTTTTGGGGCAGGCCCGCACCGAGTACGGCCTGACGGGCCGGAGCCTGTCCCTGTCCCGCGGGCAGGACACAGCCTATGATGGCTTCGTCAATATCGTCTGCGCTTAGTCCTGAATTATCCAAAGCCCCTTTGACGGCCACGGCCCCGAGGTCAGCGGCGCTGAGCGGGGTGAAATCACCCTGAAAACCGCCCATGGGGGTGCGGGACATACCAACAATGACAATGGGATCTGTTGCGGGAGTATGGGCCATTTGTATTTTCTCCTAGAATTATGTTGAGTTTAAGTTACTCATGGGTAACAATATAGGCGGGATAAACAGAATTGGCAAGACGCATAACATGATCAAAAAAGTAAAACTCCTGAAACCGGCATTGGGTCGGGAAGAAAAAAGACAGCTCAAGCTGGATGCCATATTGCGTCATGCGGCGGCGGCCTTTATGGAGAAGGGCTATTACAAAACATCCCTTGACGATATTGCGCGCCTGCATAAGGTGACCAAGCCGACCCTCTATTATTATATCCGAAATAAAGAGGATATCCTGATTAAATGCGAGGCTGTGGCCAGTCAACGTATTAACGGTTTGTTGGATGATGTTACGGCCTTGGATGACAATGGCTTTGCCCAGTTAAAGAAGTTTATTGAAGGCTATGTGGAGATCGTCACCGATGATATTATCCGCTGTCATATTCGCCACCGAGGTCAGCGCGAGGACCCGGCGGCCCGCGAGGCCAGCCTGAAAATGCATCGGGAGATAGAACATCGGGTGCGGGAGATCATTGGCCGGGGGGTGGCGGATGGTTCCTTGCGGCCCTGTAACCCGACCATCATCGCCATATTGTTATTTGATGCCCTGAACGGCATATCTGCCTGGTACCGGGAAGAGGGCGACCTTAACCATGAGGAGCTTGTGGCGCAGGTGTTGTTGATTGTGACCGAAGGGGTGAAAAATAAGGAATAGGGCTGAAAAATTTTTCTTTTGGTAATATTTTGATCCTATCATACGGTCTTGAAATAACGGAATTACAGGATTTTTTTATGTTTACGAAACCGGCAAATGGCCAGAAGCGTGTTGATGACCGTCTTGATGTGTTGTGGGACGCGGTGGCGATCATAGAGGGCACAGAATATCCCTGTGAGATTGCCAATGTGTCCACGGCGGGGGCTTTGATGAGGCTGGATATTGATCTGGCGGAAAAACACCGGTTTCTGTTAGATGTGCAGGAGCTTAAAGAATATGCTGTAGAGGTTGCCTGGGCCAACCGCCCCTATTACGGGTTGATCCTGCTGGTTGGGGAAGACCTGAAACTAAAGAATTATGCCGATAAAATCGGGCTGAAGAATAAATAGTTTTCCTTCTTTATTCCTCATAACCAAACGGGTCGTCAATGCTCGGGCTTGGTTCTGTGAACCATTTTGGGCCATTCTCAGTTATATAAAAATGATCTTCCAGCCGGATGCCAAATTCACCGGGGACGCAGATCATTGGCTCATTGGAAAAGCACATACCGGGGGCGAGGGTGCTGTTATCTCCTGAATTTAAATAGGGCCATTCGTGAATATCCATGCCGATACCGTGGCCCGTGCGGTGGGGCAGGCCAGGCAGTTTGTAATCCGGTCCCAATTGATGTTTTTCAAGGCAGGCCCGGGCGGCCAGATCCACATCACCGCATCTTGACCCCACTTGTGCCGCAGTGAAGGCGGCGGCTTGAGCCTGTTTCTCAATCTCCCATATTCGCCGTTGGCGGGCCGATGGTGTGCCGTAAACATAGCTTCGGGTGATGTCGGAGATATAGCCGAAATAAGTGCATCCCGTATCAATAAGCACCATATCGCCGTCTTCCAGACTTTTCGGGCTTTTAACTCCGTGTGGATAGGCGGTATCTTCCCCGAACAGGACAATCACGAAATAGGATCCCGCCGGGGCGCCAACTTTCTTATGGGCCGCATGGATGAAGGCCTCCACCTCGGCGACAGCAATGCCGGGGCGCAGGATACGGGCGGCGGCTTTCTGAACCGTCAGGGTCATATCCTTAACCCGTTGCATGATGGCGATTTCAGAGGAAGATTTGATCTGGCGACAGGCGGCAGTGATACAATCCCCATTGATATAGTCATAATCCGGGGCGGCGAGGGCGATGCCGTTGCTAATAAAAAACGGACTGGATTCGTCCAGGGCGATTGTGCCGGATATTACCTTGTTGTTATGGAGCATCTCCCGGAACAGGTCGTAGGGACTTTCATGCTCTTCCCAACTATGGACGGGGCCGCCCGCCACCATATATTGGGTCAGGGTACCGACCTCGAATGTGGGGCAGATATAGCTGACCTCGCCCTCTGCCGGGATTAAGGCTCCGACCATACGTTCGCTGGGGTGCCAGATGGTGCCGGTGAAATAGGTCATGCTGGTGCCCGCATGGACATAGAGGGCGGCAATGTCCTTATCCTGCATTATCTGTTGGGCGTGTTTCAGGCGGGTAGAATATTCGCCGGGGCCGATGGGGGCAAGGCCCGCTGTCATGTCGCTGAGCCGTTCTAATTCTGTTTCTGCGGTTGATCCACCAACGCCTAAAGTCATAATATTTCCTGTATTTCTTTTATAATCCGTATGTACGGTCAATATTTTGACCTTTCGTATAATAGTATATAAGATGCAGTGATTATTTAATCTATAAAAAAGAAGTGCTGAATATGGCCCGAAAACAAGCAGAGGATTACGGCGAGAGGCGCCGGAATATTCTGGACAAAGCCGCCGAGCTATTTGCCGAGCGGGGATATGCACGCTCTTCGATCTCGGAGCTTGCCACGGCCTGCAACGCGTCGAAGTCCTGGCTGTATCATTATTACCCGTCCAAGGAAGCTATCCTGTATGACATTATGCGCCTGCATGTGACTGAGCTGGTCACTATGGCGGAGGAAGCACTGGCCAGTTCCGGCAGTCCGAAAGAAAAATTCCGCCGGCTGGCCCGTAATTTTATGAAGATTTATGTTAATGCCGGCTCGAAGCATGTGATTCTGCTGAATGACCGGGGCTGTTTGCCCAATGATTTACGGGCGGAGATTATGGGGCTTCAGGATCAGGTGGTGAATAGCGTAGTACAGCTTATTCTGGAGATGAATCCGGCTCTGGAAAAGTCAAAAGATTATCACAAGCCGGTCACCATGGCCTTTTTGGGTATGATTAACTGGACCTATATCTGGTTTCGGAAAGACGGCCCCATAAATCAGGAACAATTCGCCGACCTCGCCGTTGAAATATTCCTTAATGGTTTTATGACCTTGGGTAACGACGGGCTACAGAGCTGATTATTCTTTGCCTGTGGGATATTCCAC
>JAADFR010000084.1 GCA_013152755.1 Alphaproteobacteria bacterium | reverse complement strand
AGATCATCGCCGCGCCATACAACTGGAATTCAGCCGCGCGTTATATATGGATGAAAAAACACTGGAACCCCATGACGGTTTTAACGCTCTGCAAGACCTGTTAACAGACTTTAGTGAAAATGTGGCTAACTTCTTTTGCCTTTGAACATTGCTTTTAACTCTTGTGGTTTGACGGCCCCGCTCAGGAATGTTACCGCCAGATAACTGCCCACACCGCCCACAACCAATATGACAAGGCCCAGCGTCTTTGTCCCCAGATGCCCCGTGAACATATCCGCAATTTGCCCAGACAATACCCAGACAACCGCGCCCATCACCACACTGGCCAGCAGATATTTAGCAAGACGCACCACTGTTTGGCCATCAAAGCTGAAATGACCACGCCGAACCAGCCCGCCCGCCAGCATGGCCGCGTTAAGCCAGGCGGATATGGCCGTGGCCATGGCCAGCCCCACATGGGCGAAATACTGCATCAAAATCAGATTCAGCGTCATATTGACCACCAGCGCCACCATGGCGAATTTCACCGGGGTTTTGGTATCCTTGCGGGCAAAATAACCGGGGGAGAATATCTTGGCCAGAACGTAAGCCGGAAGCCCCGCCGCATAGGCCATCAGCGCATAGGCCGTCTGCCAGCTGTCCTCCCGTGTGAAAGCCCCGCGCTCAAACAACACATGGATCAACTGAAAAGGCACAACCATAAAGGCCACCGCCGCCGGAATGGTCAGGAACAGGCCGAGCTCTATGGCCCGGTTCTGATTATAGCTTACCTTGGCATTATCGCCCTCGGCTATATTTCGGGCCAGCAGAGGCAGCAGCACCGTACCCAGCGCCACCCCGATCACCCCGATGGGAAGCTGGTTAAGCCTGTCCGCATAAAAGAGGAAGGAGATCGACCCATCGGGCAGATGTGACGCGATAATCATATCCAGCATCAGGTTAATCTGTATCACGCCTGCCCCCAGTGCCGCCGGCATCATGATGATCAGCATTTCCTTAACCTTGGGCGTCAGGCGCGGCATGACAATCCTGATCCTGTACCCCACCCGGCGGCAAGCCATATAAAGCCATATGAGTTGTATGAAGCCCGCTATGCTGACCGCTAATGCCAGCGCATGGGCCGGAGTCTCAAACTGGTCGGAAAAGAAAATCAAAGCCGTAATCATGGATAAATTCAGAATAATCGGTGTCGCCGCCGTTTCGGAAAATTTACCCAGTGAATTTAATATACCGCCCAGAAGTGACACCAGACTGATAAACAACAAAAAGGGAAATGTAATGCGGGTCAGCAAAACCGCCAGCTGAAATTTCACCTCATCATCACTGAACCCTGCCGCCAGAATATAGATCACCCCCGGCGCGAAAATCTCCATAACGGCCACAAGGATCAGCAGCACCACAATCAAACTGGAAAAGGCGGTTTCAGCAAAGCTGAGCGCTTCTTCGCGCCCGCCCTCGGTCAGGGTGGCGGTAAAGACCGGCACGAAGGAGGCACTGAACGCCCCCTCGGCAAACAGGCGGCGAAAGAAATTGGGTAGTTTCAGCGCGACAAAAAAACAATCGGCCACAAATCCGGCCCCCAGGATCGACGCCGATAGAATATCCCGGACAAACCCAAGAATCCGGCTGATAAAGGTAAAGCTGCTGAATATGGCGACGGCTTTGCCAAGGGACATATCAGCGACTTACCTGTTTCTTGTTCTTTTCCCTGTGCGGGGTTATGCCAGCCATAAGGGCCTCCATCAATTTCTCTCTGATTTTCTTCAGCTTGTTTTCATTATGCACTTTATGGCCGAACAGGTCACAGATAAAAAACACCGTCACCGCCCGTTCGCCAAAGGTGGCAATATGGGCGCTGCCAATGGACAGTTTCAAATCAACCAGGGCCTGTGACAGCATATAAAGAAAGCCCGGACGGTCAAGGCCGTTCAGCTCAATGACCGTATAGCGGTTGCTGGCCTTGTTATCAATCAGCACCCGTGGTTCCACCGTAAAGACATCCGCCTTGGCCGGACGCTGCCGCAAAGCCGCCAGTTCTTTACGCGGCAAAAGCTCCCCGGCCAATGTGCTGGCAATGGTTTTGCGCAGGCGGTCCAGCTTGTGCTTATCCTTGAACAGGCCCCCGTCCGATTCCTGTATCCAGAAAGTATCCAGCGCCATGCCGTCCTTGGTGGTGAAAACCTTGGCATCCTGAATGGACGCCCCGCTGACCGCGATGGCCCCGGTCACACGAGCAAAAAGCCCCGGATGATCCTGAGCATAGATGGTCAGTTCGGATATACTCTGAAATTCATCCACATGGATGGTGATGGTCAGCCGTTCATCCTTTTGGTCGGCCCCGGCAATCATTCGGGCATGACGGGTCTGATTTTCGGTGTTAAGCGCCAGCCAGTAAGGCTCGTAAAAACGGTCCCTGTAACGGTCAAATTCCACATCTGTCCAGTCGGATAGGGACGCGCGCAGGCTATCCTGTACCGCAGCTATGCGATGTTTATTGCTGCCCTCAACCTGTCCGCCCAGCAGATATTCCTCTGCCTTGTAATAGAGGTCACGGAGCAGTTGCCCCTTCCAGCCATTCCAGATTTTCGGCCCCACCGCCCGAATATCCACCACTGTCAGAATAAGAAGCAACCGCAAGCGTTCCGGGCTTTGAATGATCTTACAAAAATCCGCAATGGTTTTAGGATCATTCAAATCCCGCTTGAAGGAAACATGGGTCATTAGAAGATGATGGCGCACCAGCCAAGCCACTGTTTCGGTCTGCGCCGCGCTCAGGCCAAGGCGCGGGCATAGCTTTTGGGCCACTTTCTCACCCAAAACTGAATGATCCCCCTTGCGCCCCTTGGCAATATCATGGAGCATCACCGCCACATATAATACCTCGCGCGATAAAACCTTATGGATAATTTCATTGGACAGCGGATGGTCCTCTGCCAATTCTCCCCGTTCCAGTTTTGACAATAATTCTATGGCCCGAATGGTATGCTCATCCACCGTATAGACATGATACATATCATATTGCATCTGGGCCACCACCCGGCCAAAATCGGGAATAAAACGGCCCAGCACCCCGGCCTCATTCATCAGGCGCAGAATAAAACCCGGCCCCTTGTCATAGGTCAGAATATCCAGGAACAGCCGGTTGGCCTCCGCATTCGTCTGAAGATCCCGATTGATCAGCCGCAGATTATGACGCAACCGCCGCAGAGCGCTGGGATGAATATCCAGATCATTCTGCTGCGCCACATGAAACAGACGGATCATATTAACCGGATCATCCTTGAAATGCTGTGACGTGGTCAGGGAAATACGGCTGCCCTCTATGGGAAAAATGCCGATGCTACGATTACGCAGGCCGAATTTGGGTATTCTGAGGCGCGGCTTGCGCTTGTGCTTGTCCTCAAGATAGGCGCAGTAAATCCGGGTCAGGTCACCAACGGTTTTGGCGGTCAGGAAAAAATGCTTCATGAAGCGTTCCACGTCGGACAGCCCCGCCCGGCCCACATAGCCCAGCCGTTCCGCCAGAATCTTCTGGACGCCAAAGGTGATCCTCTCCTCGGCCCGGCCCGTAATATAATGCAGATGACAGCGCACGGTGGTCAGGAAGTTATAGGCCTTTTGAAACTGGCGGTAATCACTGCGGGAGAAAACACCTTTCTCCACCACCTCGGATACGCTGTGGACGCCGTAAATATATTTTGAAATCCAATAAAGGGTCTGTAAATCACGCAGGCCGCCCTTGCCTTCTTTGATATTAGGTTCCACCACATAACGGCTTTCGCCCAGCTTCACATGGCGCGCATCCCGTTCCGCCAGTTTTTCCTCGACAAATTCCGGCCCGGTGCCGCTGATGACCTGACTATCAAAACGGTCCTTAAATTCCGCGTAGAGTTCTTCATCGGCGCAGATGTATCGGGATTCCAGCAGGGACGTGCGAATGGTCAAATCCTGTTTCGACAGACGTATGCACTCCTTTACCGTACGCACCGCATGACCCACTTTCAGGCCAATATCCCACAGCATATAGAGCATATATTCCACCACCTGCTCCCCCCACGGCGTCTGCTTATAAGGCAGCAGGAACAACAGGTCCACATCGGAATAGGGGGCCATGTCCGCCCGGCCATAGCCGCCAATGGCCACAAGGCTGAGCTTCTCGCTCATCGTCCGGTTGGTGACCGGCAGGATATATTCCGTGGTGACATTATACAGCTGAATGATAATCTCATCGGTCAGAAAGCTCTGTGCTATGACCAGCGTTTTACCGTCCTCGCCCTCAAGGCAGCGTTGTTTTATCTCCTCAAACCCGCGCTGGTAAAATTCCTTGAACAGGTCAAGCAGAGCCGGACGGATGTTGGTCAGAGATTTTTCCTGCTTGAGAATATCCAGCTTGGCAGTGAAATTCTTGCGGTTAAAAACCTGGCGATGTTTTTTGACTTTAGCCATCCTGTTGCAACTTTTTTAATTGATAGAGAATATCCAGCGCCGCGCGCGGGCTTAGCTCATCGGGGTGAATGTCTGACAGGGCCGCCGTAACCTTATGGGCCGGATTATCCTGCGGCGGTCTGTCCTGCCTCACCCGGTCCTGCAACGCGGAAAACAGGGGCAGGTCATCGGCCATATTGTCAATCTTCTGACCCCGGTCCGCGCCTTCCTCAAGGCTGTGCAAAACCTGTGACGCCCGTTCAACCACCACTTGCGGCAGGCCCGCCAGTTTGGCCACCTGAATACCGTAAGAGCGATCCGCCGCCCCCGCCGCCACTTCATGCAGGAAGATAATCTCCCCCTGCCAATCCTTGACCTTCATATAATGCAAGGCCAGATCATCCAATGTCGATGACAGGGCCGTCATCTCATGATAATGGGTGGCAAATAACGCCCGGCACTTGTTGACCTCATGGATATGCTCCACCGCCGCCCAGGCAATGGACAGGCCGTCATAGGTGGCTGTCCCCCGGCCAATCTCATCCAGTATCACCAGCGAACGCGCCGTTGACTGGTTCAGGATTGCCGCCGTTTCCACCATCTCCACCATGAAAGTTGACCGCCCGCGCGCCAGATCATCGGACGCCCCGACCCGGCTGAACAGGCGGTCCACAATGCCCACATGAGCCGTGCGCGCCGGAACAAAGCTGCCCATTTGCGCCATCAGGGCGATCAGGGCATTCTGACGCAAGAAAGTGCTTTTCCCGGCCATATTGGGTCCAGTGATCAGCCACAGACGGTTACCCGGATCAAGGTTGCAGTCATTGGCGACAAAATGATCCTGCCCGCCTTTTTCCAGCGCCGCCTCCACCACCGGATGACGGCCATTTTCCACCTGAAAGCACAGACTGTCATCAACCA
>JAADFR010000083.1 GCA_013152755.1 Alphaproteobacteria bacterium | reverse complement strand
AAATATGAAAAAACCGGTAATGTTGAAAGATGTATTCTGACATCGAGAATACGCACCAGCAAGGTGATTGATGATTATAACATTTTATTCATCATGAAGGGAAAAAAGGCCTATTTGAATACAATGAAACATCGTTGTTCGCGCCTTGGTTTTGAAAAATCCTTCAGCTACGAGTTACATTCTAATCAACTTTGTAATGTGGATATTATTACCTTACCGTATTTGATTCAACCGGCGGCATACAAGGCCCCTCTTGCGGTCTGGAAAAATTCGTCGAATATAAGAAAAAGCCCAAAGAAGACAAAAAAGAATAGCCTTCTCCTAATCGGCTACCCCGGGTCCTGATCCGGGGTCCATTTTTCGGCTTACTCAACCCATCACACGCCTGGACAGGCTTGGAGATCGGAGTGAGACGAGGGGGCATGAAGGTTTTTATTTATTGCTTTTTAAACGGGGCCAGGCTTTGCAGAAACTCTTTATCCTGAAGCACGGCTTCTCTCTCATGGATCAGATAATCGGCAATGGCTGTGCGGAAAGCAGGGTTCGCGATCCAATGGGCGCTGTAGGTGGTGGTGGGCAGATAGCCCCGGGCGAGCTTATGTTCCCCTTGCGCCCCGGCTTCCACCTTTCTTAAACCCTGTGATATGGCATAGTCGATGGCCTGATAATAGCATATCTCAAAATGCAGGTATCTGTGGTTCTCTATGGCACCCCAATAGCGGCCATAAAGCGTATCATCACTGCGCAGGTTCAGCGCCCCCGCAATATAACGCCCCTCACGCTTACACATGACAAGCACGATATGATCCATGAGGCTTTCCCCCATAAGAGAGAAAAATTCCCGGTTCAGATAAGGCTGCCCCCATTTGCGCAGGCCGGTATCCTGATAGAAGGTGAAATAATGGTCCCAATGATCTTCGGTAATATCCTTGCCGGATAATATCTCTATATCAATATCATTTTGGATAGCCTGTTTTCTCTCTTTACGAATATTCTTCCGCTTGCGGGAGGACAGGGTCATCAGGAAGTCGTCAAAGGTGTCATATCCCTCATTCAGCCAGTGGAATTGCTGATCCAGTCGTTTTAGAAACCCGTGTTCCGCCATCCTCTCCCATTCCGGCTTTTCCGTAAATGTCACATGCAGGGAAGATACGCCTAATGTTTCAGCCAAAGACCGCGCGGCTTCAATCAGGTGATTTCTTGCCGCCGTGACGTCTTCCCCGGGGTAAACCAGCAGTTTTGCGGCGCTCACCGGGGTGAAGGGGATGGCAGATTGAAGTTTGGGGTAATATTGGCCGCCCGCATTGTGATAGGCGTTGGCCCAGGCATGATCAAAAACATATTCACCGCGAGAATGATTTTTCAGATAGAGCGGCATAATGCCGGCAACTTGCTCGCCCTTATAGAGAATGATATGCCGGGCCAGCCAGCCGGTTTGGGTGGTGGCGCAACCGCTAATCTCCAAGGCCGCCATGAATTCATAGGATAGAAAAGGGTTATGGCGGGTTTGGTCGTTATAACAACAGCTGTTCCAGTCATCGGCTGAAATATCGTGCAGGCTGTCGATGATCCGGTGGCGGTAAATCGTCATAAATCAAGATTTTCATAGATGATATTATCAGTATGTTGCCGGGCTCTTTGGTATAATTCCGCGCTGCGCACGGTCCATGTTAATACCGGAATATCTTTTGTACGACAATAGTCAGTTACCTCATTGGGCAGGGCCTGAATATCATAGGCAATGAAATCAACCGCCAGGTCTTCAATCAGAGATATTTGCTTGTCCGTGGTAAAATAGTCGTCGGGCATTTCACCGTCATTACGCGTGGTCGCCACTAGCCCGCGCGGCACTTGCGGGGCATTTTTTTGAAACCACCGGATGATGTCTGGATAAAATGACATGATGGCGAGGGAACCTTTAAAATCGTGTATGTCTTGATAGACGGCTTTGGCAACGTCATCAGGCCGCCCCTGATCACCCTTGATTTCGACCAGAATAGGATAGTCTTTGTCCGTGATGGATAACAGCCGGGCGAGGGATGGGATTGTGTCCTGTGAGCCGCTTAGGGCAAAATTGGACAGCTGATCAGCCGTATAGTCATCAATGCGGCCAGTGCGTCCTGTCAGGCGTTTAAGGGGCACATCATGGAAAACCATGGCCTTGTTATCTTTGCTGAGCAATATATCAAGTTCAAACCCATGTTCTTTGCCTGTGGCAGCTCGGAAAGCCGACAGGGAATTTTCCACATGACCGGTTCGGGGGCCATGAAGCCCACGGTGGGCAAAGGGGGTATGGGTCAACCATTGAAGTGACACCTTAAGAAATCTCTATAAGGGCATCAATTTCAACAGGAACATTAAGGGGAAGGGCATTGACCCCGACCGCTGATCTTGAATGTTTCCCGGCCTCGCCAAAGACCGCTACCATAAGGTCGGACGCTCCGTTAACAATGGCGGGCTGGCCCGGAAAACCATCTGTACAATTGACAAAAGCCCCAAGCTTGACAATCCGTACTACCCGGTCAAGATCGCCGCCGCAGGCCACTCTGGCCTGACTGATGATGTTTATGGCACAGAGCCGCGCGGCTTTTACCGCATCTTCGGCACTGACTTCTTTGCCAACCTTGCCCAGATAGGGGAATTTCCCATCACCATCCACCGGGATCTGCCCGGATATGGAGATCAGGTTGCCTGTCTGAACGAAGGGCACATAATTGGCGACCGGCGGGACCGGTACGGGTAGGGTGATGCCGAGTTCTTCAAGATTTTGTTCGATAACATTGGCCATGGGCGTATTTTCCTTTGGTGTGAATCACGTTCGCAAGAATACACCGCCCGGTGGGGTAAGAAAAGACACAATCATGTTTAATATTTATTGCGTACCGACTTGTTGTGATACATCTGGCTGTCCGCAATATGAACAATATCGTCAAGTTTTGATCCGGGACTTATTTCCGCAATGCCAAAGCTGGCCCGGATTGGAATCAACCAGTTCTGACTTTTAAATCTGGAAAAATTTAGCTGTTGCTGGATAAATCGTGCACGCTGTTTGCCGCCTTCCAGTTCGGAATGGCTCAACAGCAAGGCGAACTCATCCCCGCCCAGACGGGCCGCATAATCCGTCTGACGAATGGTATTGAGCAGGGTCTCGGCCACAAATTTAAGCTTGGCATCGCCCACGGCGTGACCATAGGTGTCATTGACCGATTTAAATCCGTCCAGATCAATATAGATCAGCAACGCAGGCTCATGATGGCGTTCCGCATTGGCAATGGCGTGGGTAAGCTCCTGCATCAGCCCCCGGCGGTTTAGCAGTCCGGTTAAGGGATCGGTCGTGGTCATGACTTCAAGTTTTTCAATACGCGCGCTCTGCTCTGCGATGGTCTGCTCGGCTTCAACGACAAAATCCAGAATTTCGGCTAGTATGTCCCAGCTCTTGGTCGACAGGTTTTTGCCTGATACCTTGAAATTCATCAGCAATTCATTGGTGAGCTTGTTAATTTCATTGGCTGGCAACGTGTCTTGTGTTTTTTGTGGAAAGGTAAAATGATTCATGTTTATCCCTAAAGTTACCTATGCGATGAATAAACAGAAGCAAGCAGCATGCCAATATATAACATATTGATTTAAAAAGAAAAATTTACAATGTATGGGAAATGGGGCAAATATTACCCGTCTTACGAGGTAAAATGTCCCTTATATATGGTTAATGCCCGTTAACCTTAAAGGTCCAGCTCTTTTCGCGTAGCCTTGGTGAGCTTCCGGATGATTATATCATAGGCGGTTTTGATATAGGCCCGGACATCTTCATCACTTAACGCATCAGCCGTTGTGACCTGCACCCATTTGGCTCGGGCGAGATAGGGGGCAGGGATTATGTCCGGCAACTCACACAAGATGCTGTAACTGAGGTCTGAACATTTGAAACTGATTTTCTGATCTTCGCCCTGTCCCCAATGGGAACATATAGCAAAAATTTTCCCACCTACCTTCCAGACGGTTGCATTGCCCCACTGAATGACGTTTGTTGTGGATTTCAGGCTATTGCAATAATGATCAAATTCTTCACGGTTCATTTGTTTAAATAGCCCCGTACCACCTGTTCAATATGGGACCAGTCATGGCAACGATGGTGGCAAAATTCTGATTTCTTTTCAATTGAATTCAGATGGCGGTTGGCAATGAACTGGATTCTCAAGGCATCGGGCACAAATTTGGCCACGGATTTATGGTGATTGGAAATATCATCTATGAAGATCAGCTCCTGTGAGGTCATTTTGCGAATGGCTTTCATGACCGGGCCTTTTGGCCCGCTGCTGGATATCATGGGATAGGTCAGCCCGGCCTCCGTCAGGACAGCCCGCCGCCGATCAGCATAATCATGGGGGATATTGGTCAGGATGATAATATCACAAAATTCCGACAGGTTTTTCAGATGGGCGGCCGCATTTTCCACCAGAGGCTGTTTTTCAACGTAATTGTCAAAATAATCATCAATGATTTCGCTAAACAGGGCACTGTCAACGGGCTTGTCATTATCAATATATTTGATGTTACCCTCAAGGGCGTAGCTGACAAAATTGACATACATGCCCTGAGTCCTCAGATAGTCGGATAAAATATGGGCAAAATGCAAAATTACCTCGTCGGCATCAGAAATGATGACCGGACGAGTTTTATTTAAGGACAATAATTTTAATTGTTCAAGGGCAAATTTCATAACGGGTGTCTTGATTCTATAAATTTTCAGGGATAATTTCACCGCCGGGTAGCAAGGCTCTGGCCTTGGTTAACTGATCTGGCGGTATCTCTGTGGCTTCACTAAAGGCTATCAACCTCTTTTCATTTTGCAGGAAATAATCAAGGATACTGCCCAACACAGCCGGGTCGGCGGCAGATTCCCGTAATTCTTCCAGAGTGATTCCGGACAGTTTGAGGTAAGCAATCAATATCTCCTCATATCCCGTTACATGGACAAGGGCCTGAAGACCGATAAGTTCTGCTTGTTCATAAGTCATGGGAGATACCTTAATTTAACGAATTATATTTATACACCAAGGGGATTCTGTTAACAGCTTTTTCATAAGATGCTAATAAAATTATGGCATACGGTCACTTCAGGCTATAATGATTATGCTTTGACATGGTTGGTGATTCACTGGGCAAATGATCAGGAATATTGAATGCGGAAGAAAATACTCGTCGTTGAAGACAATGAATTGAACATGAAACTTTTTTGTGATCTGTTGAATGCCCATGGCTATGATACGGTGCAGACGCAGGAAGGCATGCGGGCGCTGGCGCTGGCCAGAGAGGAAAAGCCTGACCTGATCCTGATGGATATTCAACTGCCGGAGGTGTCCGGACTGGAAGTTACCAAATGGATCAAGGAAGATGAAGACCTGCGTTCTATCCCGGTTATTGCCGTAACGGCCTTTGCCATGAAGGGCGATGAGGAAAAAATCCGGGCTGGGGGCTGTGAAGCCTATATTGCCAAACCGATTTCAGTGGGAAATTTCATTGAAACGGTCAAGAAATTTGCAGGATAACGGGGCGATATGA
>JAADFR010000082.1 GCA_013152755.1 Alphaproteobacteria bacterium | reverse complement strand
CGGGAAAGCGGATCAGGATGAAATTTGCCACCGATGGAATAGGCTCCAGCCCGAGGTCTAATAATTTCGTTCTCAAATATTCCCGCCATTTGGTGTTATGGGCGCGGGCTTTTTGTTCAAAATCCAGATCATTCAGGGCCGCGACACCGGCGGCTTGGGTAACGGACGGGATATTAAACGGGTCGCGGATACTATCCAAGATGCGGGCCATCTCCGGGCAGGCATAGCCCCAGCCAAGGCGAAGGGCGGCGAGACCATAAAGCTTGGAAAAAGTTCGGGCCATCAAGACGTTATTGGATTTATTGACCAGTTCAATACCTGCCTGAAAATCATCCGCTGTAACAAACTCGGCGTAAGCCCCGTCAAGAACCAGAACAACATTGTCCGGTATATTCCGCCACAGCCGTTCTACCTCCGCCGCTGAAATATAGGTGCCGGTGGGGTTGTTGGGATTGGCCAGAAAAATGATCCGTGTTCGGTCCGTCACAGCGGCCAGAATATTATCCACGTTGGTGGTGTAATCCGTATCCTCCACTTCCACAGGCACACCACCGAAACTGCTGGCGGCAATGGGATACATCATAAAGCTGTGGCGGCTGAAAATAACCTCGTCACCGGGAGCGAGGTAGGCCCGGCAGACCAGTTTCAGAATTTCATCGGACCCCACGCCGCAAACAATCTGTTCCGCTTTGATGTCATATTTCGCCCCAAGAGCGGCGCGCAAGTCATGGTATGTTGCATCGGGATAACGGTGGAGCCTATCCGCCTCTGCCAGATAGGCTTCAACCGCCTTGGGACTAGGGCCGAGGGCGCTCTCGTTGGAGGATAATTTAACCACTTCGCTGGCCCCGTCTACTTGGGATTTGCCGCCCACATAGACGTCAAGCTGCTTTATCCAGGGCCGTGGTTCCGGTCCGCTCATGGTCATTTCCTGATATTATCTGTTGTCCTGCCCCTTGGGATTATATTTATCTGAGGTAAATTTCAACTGTTCTTTTGCCAGATAATGATTATGTTGTTTTTTATGAATAAGAATATTGACGAAAAAACCGGGGAAGATGGCCGGGCCGATGTGGTGACATTGGGCCGGGATGCCCCTCTGCGCCTTGATTCCGGCGAGGAAATATCCGCTTTCGATGTGGCCTATAAAAGCTGGGGCCGCCTGAATGAAGATCGCAGCAACGTGGTTCTTGTCTGTCATGCCCTGACCGGGGATCATTATGTGCGCGGCATCAGCCCCATCACCGGTAAGCGGGGATGGTGGGAAAATATGGTGGGGCCGGGTAAGCCGGTGGATACGGACCTCTATTTTGTCCTCTGCATCAATGTGCTTGGCTCCTGCGCCGGGACCGTTGGGCCAGCGTCCCTGAACCCGGCCACGGGCAAGCCTTACGGCCTTGATTTTCCGGTGATCACCATCGGGGATATGGTTCGGGCGCAGGCTATGCTGCTGGATTATCTGAAAATTGAGACGCTATTTTCCGTTATTGGCGGGTCCATGGGCGGGATGCAGGCTCTGCAATGGGCCGCTGATTATCCGGAGCGGGTCAAGACGGCCATTGCCATTGCGACCACATGGCGTCATTCGGCTCAGAATATCGCCTTTCATGAGGTGGGCCGTCAGGCGATCATGGCGGATGCGAACTGGAAGGGCGGGCGCTATCTGGACCGGGAGGAACAGCCCCACGCCGGGCTGGCGGTGGCCCGTATGGCGGCCCATATTACCTATATGTCCGAGAGCGGCCTGACCAGCCGTTTCGGGCGCAGCCTTCAGGACCGGGACAAGCTGGCCTTTGGCTTTGATGCGGATTTTCAGATTGAAAGCTACCTGCGCCATCAGGGGATTTCCTTTGTGGACCGCTTTGATGCCAACAGCTATCTCTATATCACCCGGGCCATGGATTATTATGACTTGAGCGCCGACCATGATGGTGTTCTGGCCAAGGTCTTTCAGGGTACAAAGACCCGTTTCTGCGTATTGTCCTTTACCTCTGACTGGCTCTATACCACGGAGGAAAGCCGCCATATTGCCCGGTCCCTCAACGCCATCGGCGCGCGGGTGAGCTTTGCTGATATTGACATGGACAAGGGCCATGACAGCTTCTTGCTGGACTGTGCGGAGATGGACGGTATCGTGCGCGGCTTCCTGAATTCGGAGGCGGAAATGATGGGGGTGCAGGGCTCATGAATATTGACCAGTCACGGGCCTCGGACATCCGGGTTGACCTGCTCGAGATTGCGCGGGTGATAGATTCCGGCTCAACGGTGCTTGATGTAGGCTGCGGGGATGGCAGCCTGCTGGATTATCTGGTGCGGGAAAAACAGGTGGACGGGCGCGGTATCGAGCTAAGCCCCGAGGGGGTCAACCGCTCCATCGCCAAGGGCCTGTCGGTCATTCAGGGCAATGCGGAGGAGGATATTACATTCTATCCCGATAATTGCTTTGATTATGTGATCCTGAGCCAGACATTACAGGCCATGAAACGGCCTGACCGGATGCTGGAACAGCTGCTCAGGGTCGGGCGCAAGGCGGTGGTATCCTTTCCCAATTTTGGCCATTGGCGGGTGCGGCTCAGTCTGGGGCTGTTTGCCACTATGCCTGTGAATAAGACACTGGATTATCCGTGGTATGCGACGCCTAATATTCATTTCTGTACCATTCGGGATTTTGTTAATCTGTGTGACAAGCTGAATATTCATGTGGAACAGACCATGGCCATTAACAGCAAGGGCTATCGGATGCCCCTGCATAATCTGGCGCTGGCGAACCTGATGGCGACGCAGGGCATGTATGTGATTACCCGAAAGTAATAACCCTAGAAATCATACAGAAGACCGGCCCGGGCAACCGTGTCGGTTTTTTTGCGGCCCAGCGGTGCGCCCTTGTCATACCGGATGTCATAGGAGAATTTACTGCTGAGCGACCCATTAATTTTGACCTTCAGGGCTGTTTTGCTTTCAATAACATTCTTGGTGCCGAAATAGAAAATAGTGGCATTGGTCAGATTGCTCCGGTCATTGATGGTCCAGTCAAAGATGCTGCTGGCAAAGGCGTTAAAGCTGGTGTTATAGCCTTCACCGGGCAGGTCGCGGGTGAACAGGATACTTGGACCGCCCTCAACTTTCCAGCTATAGCTGTCAGAGCTGATGATCGGGTAACCAATACCAAGGGAAGTTGTTACCCGTTCCCGAAAGGCCCCGAACTGGTCATTCTCATATCCGGCAAAACCGGTAAGATAGATTTTATCCGAGACATCATAATCCAGCTTGTAGGAAATCCCCCACCGCTGTTTATCTGTTACGCCAGTATTCTTATTCAAATCAAAATAGGTGGCAATCACATGGTGAAGCTGGTCCGTTTCCCGTTTCAATTTTCCGGCCAGACCCAGAGATTCCTGCTGGGTATTGCCCGATGAGCGCAAATAATTCAATTCCACTTCCCCGTCCCAGCCATGCAGAGAGAAAAAGCCCGAATTGTCTTCCACCAATTCCTGTACAGTCGCAGGAGCAGGATGGGCGATAGGGGCGGGTTTAACAACAACCACTTCCTTTTTCTTAGGCATCTGTTTCTTCAGATTGGCCACCAGTTCATTAATGGCTGCCGCCGCACCCGGATTGGCGGCAATGGCAAGGCCCGCCACCAGATCAAGATTTGCGCCATTGTCTTTTTGGGAAGCGACAATAAGTAAATTCATTATATCTGGCGATATTTGGGCGTTGGCCACAGGGGACAAGGTTATGAAAAAGGCTGTAACAGCCGCCATTACGGTTGTTTTAGGAAAGAAAGACATGAATTTGCTCGTTTAAGGTTATGGCACCTGATTAAAGGTTAAGTGAAAGACAACGGGTATCGCACTACTGATAGACGGTAGTTTCGCCAATTCCTTTAGCTTTTTCAGACCGGGAAGTAAATTGAATTTTTCCGCATCCAGAAAAATAATACCGTCTGGCACCACGACAACCGTTTTTTCTGACAGGCGCAGGATCGTTATTTCTGACTCAATGACTTGCGTTTGGCCATGAAGGTCAAAATCGAAGGCCATATCAACGGACATTTGTCCACCAACTTTCAGCTTTTTGAACTTGTCCATATCAATCTGCCCCTTCAGGCTGGCAACCGGAAAGTCGGTGACCTGAAACAGAAATTCCTTCATACGGGCGTTGCGAATATCAACCCATGTTTCCACACTGGATAGGTCGATGAGCAGGGTAATATTACCATCCTCGGTTATTCTGCCTTCCAGATGCTGAAAGTGATTGCTTTCGCCAATAGAGTTCTTTTTGATGGAGCCATAGGAAAGGTTTGATTTCTCCTGATTCAGAATCCAATCCGCATGGGCAGCGGTGATGGAGAAGATAAAGATAGCGCAGAATGTAATGATTTTTGAAATTGCCATGATACGGTCCCTGATTGTTTTGCCTAAAATAGCAAATCCAAACAAAAAAGGCCAGAGAGCATGCTCTCTGACCTTTCAGTAAATTATTTGTATGTTTTAGACGTAGAATTTTTCGTCTTTGGCCGCCTTGTCGCGCAACATTTTCGGGACCGCGAATCCGGCGCCGTATTTTTGGGCCAGATTGTCACATTCGGTGGTGAATTTCTTCACGCCAATGGTGTCAACCATGCTAAGCGGCCCGCCTGTCCAGGGGGCAAAACCCCAACCGAATATGGCACCAATGTCCGCATCTTCCGGTGCGGTGAGGACGCCTTCCTCATAACAGCGGATGACCTCTATCGCCTGACGATAGAGCAGGCGATTGGTGACTTCTTCGGCAGTTGGCTGATTTTCCGCCAGCGGGAAATGCTCGGCCAGACCGGGCCATAGATGCTTGGTGCCGCCTTCGGGATAGTCGTACCAGCCCTTGCCGTTCTTCTTGCCCTTGCGGTCCAGCTCCAGATACATTTTCTCAATGACCGCATCGGCGGGCTGTTCCACGTAAGCATCCCCAAGGCCTTTCTTGGTGGCCTGTCCCACATGATAGCTCAGTTCGATACTGACCTCGTCACCGACGGCGAACGGCCCAACGGCCATGCCGCTAAAGACACCGCAATTCTCGATCAGTGCCGGGGAAATACCCTCGGCAAGCATGTTGACCGCTTCGGTCACATAGGTGCCGAAACAACGGCTGGTATAGAAGCCACGGCTGTCATTGACCACAATCGGTGTTTTCCGGATCTGGGCCACATAGTCGAGGGCCTTGGCCAAGGCGACATCACCGGTTTTCTCACCCATAATGATCTCAACCAGCGGCATTTTGTCCACAGGCGAGAAAAAGTGAATACCGATGAACTGGCTTTCGTCGCGGGAGGCTTTGGCAAGGCCAGTGATCGGCAGGGTCGATGTGTTGGAGCCATAGATACAGCTTTCATCGACCACGGCTTCGACTTTTGCCGTAACATCCGCCTTGACCTTCACATCTTCCAGAACAGCCTCGATAATCAAATCGCAGCCTGCAAGGTCCGCATAGTCAGTGGTCGGCGTGATCAGCGACAGAATACCATCGGCCTTTTCCTGGGTCATTTTCTTGCGTTTGACC
>JAADFR010000081.1 GCA_013152755.1 Alphaproteobacteria bacterium | reverse complement strand
TGGGCATAGCTCTGACGGCGGCCATTGCCAGTGGCCTCCTCCCCCATAAGCCGGGCATTCATCCGGTCCTGCATGTAATTTACAAGGATACCATCCTCTATAAGAGTAGTGCATCCCGTGGGGGTGCCCTCATCATCAAAGGTCAGACTGCCGCGCCGATTTTCCATGGCCCCGTTATCAACCACGGTCACACCCTTGGCCGCGATCTGCTGTCCCATCAGCCCGGCAAAGGCCGAAGTACCCTTGCGGTTAAAATCGCCCTCCAGCCCGTGACCGATGGCTTCATGGAGCAGAACCCCCGGCCAACCGGGGCCAAGTACCACATCCATTTCCCCGGCAGGGGCGGCTATACTGTCCAGATTGACCAAAGCCTGACGCAGGGCCTCATCCACCTGAGTTTTCCAGTTTTCTTCGGTAAGGAGCTGGCTGTAATCATATCGCCCCCCGGCCCCCTGATAGCCGCTTTCCATACGGTCCCCGTCCCGAACCACCACACTCACATTCAGGCGAACCAATGGCCGCACGTCCCGCACCCGATGACCGCCGGGGCGAATGATCTCGACAGTTTGCCACTCCCCGGTGATAGAGGAGCTGACCTGACATATTTTGGGGTCCCGCGCCCGGGCGTAGGCGTCAATATCCTCAAGCAATCTGATCTTGTCCTTGAACCCCATGCCCAGCAGGGGGTTTTCTTCGGAATAGAGTTTTTCATTGGTGCCGCGCGGATGAATGGCCAGCGTGGCCGATTTGCCCGAGGCGATGGATTGCACCGTTGCCTTGGCCCGCAGGAGCGCATCCTCGGTCAGGCTAGAGGAATGGGCATAACCAGTGACCTCACCCTGTACAGACCGCAGACCAAATCCCTTGGTCGTGTCATAGGCAGCACTTTTCAGGCGGCCATCATCAAAAGAAAAGCTTTCCGACTGGGCATATTGAAGATAAAGCTCGCCATCATCCATGCCATGAAGGGATTCATCGACGATACGCTGTGTGCGCAAGCTATCCAGCTCCGATTCTGAGAAAAAATGTGAATCGGAATTTGTCATGTCCGTCATATCCGTGAAATATCCTTCAAATTACAGTCCGCGCGCCAACTATAAGCGAGGAGATATTGCTTTTGCAAGAACAGGTTGTTTTTTTGCTTTTTATGAGAATAATACTTAGAAATAATCACAACAAATAGCTATAAAATCACTTGGCGCACGCCATTTGCATTAATTTGGCAATAGTTCCTTGAGCTAGATCAATTTAGTGGCTATAAGATTCGCAATTGCCGTATTATTCAGGGTGGAACCAATGATAATACTATCCAGGTTTTACGGCTGTTTCTTAATTCATTTGTGGATTTAAGGGGTAGGACGGATATGTCTCTCAATAAAATACTAAGTGCGGTGACTGCATGCCTAGTCACATTTTTCATCAGCGGACCGGCGGCTCTGGCCAATGGCATCTTCAAGGCCGAACCCGATCAGTTGGGGTTCATGGAACCCGCAACAGAGGTCATGCGTGACATTGTCAGCTTCCATAACGGTTTGTTGATTATGTGTATCGTGGTCAGCCTGTTTGTTATGTTTATGATGATTTATATCTTCATCAAATTTAACGCCAAGGCAAACCCGACACCATCTAAAACAACCCATAATACGTTGCTTGAGGTTGCTTGGACAACGGTGCCAATTATAATTCTGCTGGTCATTGCCATCCCGTCTTTCAAACTGCTCTATCTTCAGGATGTTATTCCGGAATCAGATTTGACGGTAAAGGCCATTGGCAACCAATGGTACTGGACCTATGAATATCCCGACCATGATGATTTCAGCTTTGATGCGTCTATGCTCACGGACGTAGAGGCCGCAGAGGCCGGATTACCTCGCCTGTTGGCGACAGATAATCATATTGTTGTGCCGGTTAATAAAACTGTACGCCTGATTGTCACGGCAAGTGACGTCATTCATTCATGGGCCATGCCCGCCTTCGGGGTAAAGATTGACGCGGTGCCCGGCAAGCTGAATGAAACATGGTTCAATGTGGAACGTGAAGGCATCTATTACGGTCAATGTTCTGAACTCTGCGGTAAAGACCATGGCTTTATGCCCATTATGGTCGAAGTCGTTTCACAGGAAAAATATGACGCATGGGTGGAAAATGCCCGCGCGGAATATGCCGGAATTAAAAAAGATAACCTGATCCGGGTGGCCACTGCGCTACCGGCTCAGCAATAGTAGAGGGTTATACAAATGAGTGATCACGCACATAGCACACCAACAGGCTGGCGCCGTTGGTTGCTGTCAACCAACCACAAAGATATTGGTACTATGTATCTGATCTTTGCTATTTTTGCCGGCATCATCGGCGGTGCTTTTTCCGGCCTGATGCGCGGCGAATTAATGGAGCCGGGCATTACCTATCTGACCATGTTCACCAATGGTGACGTGGATGCGGCCAAGCATTTCTTTAACGTTCTGACCACCGGACATGGGCTTATCATGGTTTTCTTCATGGTTATGCCGGCACTGATCGGTGGATTTGGCAACTGGTTTGTGCCCATCATGATCGGCGCACCGGATATGGCTTTCCCGCGCATGAATAACATCAGCTTCTGGTTACTGCCAGCGGCTATTCTCCTGCTGGTTCTGTCCACCATGGTTGAAGGTTCAACCTATCCCGGTGCCGGCACAGGCTGGACGGTTTACGCACCGCTTTCCACATCCGGTCATCCGGGTCCGGCGGTTGATCTGGCCATTTTCTCCCTCCATCTGGCGGGGGCGTCCTCCATCATGGGCGCCATCAACTTTATCTGTACCATTTTCAATATGCGCGCACCGGGCATGACATTGCATAAAATGCCTTTGTTTGTCTGGTCCATTCTGGTCACCGTGTTCCTGTTGCTCCTGTCCCTGCCGGTTCTGGCGGGCGCGATCACCATGTTGCTCACGGACCGCAATTTCGGCACCCACTTCTTTGATGCCGCTGGCGGTGGTGACCCTGTATTGTATCAGCATCTATTCTGGTTCTTTGGTCATCCGGAAGTTTATGTGCTGATCCTGCCCGGTTTCGGTCTGGTCAGCCATATTATTTCCACCTTCTCCGGCAAGCCTATTTTTGGCTATCTGGGCATGGCCTATGCCATGGTCGCCATTGGCGTTGTCGGCTTTATCGTCTGGGCCCATCATATGTATACAGTGGGTATGGATGTGGATACCAAGGCTTATTTCACCGCCGCAACCATGGTTATCGCGGTGCCGACCGGTATCAAGATATTCTCCTGGCTGGCCACCATGTGGGGCGGATCAATTCGCTTTGAGACCCCCATGCTGTTTGCGCTGGGTATGATATTCCTGTTTACCATTGGCGGTGTGACCGGTGTGGTTCTGGCCAACGGCGGTGTGGATACGGCCATGCATGATACTTATTATGTGGTTGCCCATTTCCATTACACCATGTCCATGGGGGCGCTATTCTCTATCTTTGCCGGCTGGTATTACTGGATTGGTAAAATGAGCGGCAAACCCTATCCCCAATTTGTCAGCAAGCTTCATTTCTGGCTGACCTTCATCGGGGTGAATGTGATTTTCTTCCCGCAGCATTTCCTTGGCCTTGCCGGAATGCCGCGCCGTATCCCGGATTATCCCGATGCCTATTCCCTATGGAATTATGTCTCCACCGTGGGCTATTTCATTGCGGGTGTCGGCGCATTGGTCTTCCTGTATGGTGTCTTTCTGACCCTGCGGTCCAAGGAACGGGTTGGCGACAACCAGTGGGGAGCAAGTGCAACGACGCTGGAATGGACTTTGTCCTCGCCACCGCCGTTCCATCAGTTCAACACATTGCCTAAAATCAAGTAAGGCCGTTAGATGCAGACTACTGCCTCAACCATAGATCAGACCGTCCGGGAAGATTACCTTCCCGGGGCCGGAGATTTTTTCGCGCTCCTGAAGCCGCGCGTCATGTCTTTGGTGGTCTTTACTGCCTTCATTGGTATGATCATGGCACCGGGGGATATTCATCCGGTAATCGGTTTTACGGCCATTCTGTGCATAGCCATAGGGGCCGGAGCGTCCGGTTGCCTGAATATGTGGTATGAAGCTGACCTTGATGCCCGCATGAAACGTACCGCTGGTCGCCCGATCCCTTCTGGCCGCATTGATCGTCAGACCGCCTTGCATTTCGGGGTGGCCCTGTCGGTTGGTTCCGTTCTGCTTATGGGATTGATGGTCAATATTGTCGCCGGGGCGTTGCTTTTGATGACGATACTCTTTTATGTGGTGGTCTATACCATCTGGTTAAAGCGGCGCACATCGATGAATATCGTCATTGGCGGCGCGGCTGGTGCCTTTCCCCCCATGATCGCCTGGGCCGCCGTAACTGGTGATATCAGCATAGCGCCTATTGTTCTATTCGGCATTATATTCATGTGGACACCGCCACATTTCTGGTCCCTGTCCCTTTTTGCCTGCAAGGATTACAAGGCGGCGGGCATTCCCATGCTGCCTGTTGTTTCCGGCGAAGGGGAAACCCGCAAGCAGATTTTAATCTATACATTCCTGATGGCAGCAGTATCGCTATTGCCATGGAGTATGGGGTTTGCCGGGCCGATCTATGGTATTGTCGCCGCCGTTATGGGCGCTGCCTTTATTTGGCTGTCACTGGCTCTGTTCGTGAAAAAAGATAATGCTGCCGCAAAAAAAGTTTTTTTCTTTTCCCTGTTTTATTTATTCATACTATTTGCCGTCATGGGCGGCGAAGCCATGATCGGAAGGATGATCTGATGCCCCTGCATGAAGAACATAAAAAACGCGCGGGCCGTAATTACGCCATGGCGGGAATATTGCTGGCGCTGGTGATCCTGTTTTTCGTGGTGACCCTCGCAAAACTGAATGTGATTTAAGCCATGAACAGCTACGCCGCCGCCCATAAGACAAACAACCGCAAAACGCTTATGGTTTTGCTTGTTATACTCGGCTTGATGATCGGGCTGGTCGCGGCGTCCGTACCGCTTTACCGCCTGTTTTGTCAAGTCACGGGCTATGGCGGCACCACCCAAAAGGTAGAAGCTGGCAGTACAACAATATTGGCCCGGGAAATGACCATACGGTTTAATTCCGATGTCAACAGCGCATTACCATGGTATTTCAAACCGGTTCAGCGGTCCGTCACGGTCAAGATTGGCGAAGAAGCCCTGATATTCTACCGGGCGGTCAATAACAGCAATGAGACCATAACCGGTACGGCGACCTTTAACGTTACCCCGTTCAAAGCGGCGCCCTATTTTAACAAGATCGACTGTTTCTGCTTTACGGAACAGACACTGGCCCCCGGCGAGGAAGTAGACATGCCTGTCTCTTTCTTTATCGATCCGGATCTGGCCACGGATAAACGTCTGGATGAAGTGAAGGAAATCACCCTTTCCTATACTTTTTTCAGAGCCGAGGAAGACTGAGGAGGGAGCGGAGGTCACAGCCCGTTCATAATATTTTTTAAACTTAAGGTATAAGGGATCAAAATGTCAGATTCACATGCACAAAAACATGAGTACCATCTCGTAGACCCAAGCCCATGGCCCAT
>JAADFR010000080.1 GCA_013152755.1 Alphaproteobacteria bacterium | reverse complement strand
CATCGGGTTCCATACTCTGAAATCCCGTCTGCGGGCGGACGGGGATTTTGGCCTGAAGGAAATGACGGTGATCATCTGGGCGACCATGGTGGAGCGCCAGAATTTTGAACAGCTGGGGCAGCTTATCCTGCAAGCAGGCATTGCCCGGGTCAGCCCGGTGGTTCGGGACCTGCTGACCCTGTGCCTTGTGGGGTTGAAGCCTGCGGATGATGACACAGATTGACTGGTCCCGTTATGCGGAAATTGCTTACGTTAATTTTGGCTGGTCCCCGGCGGAATTCTGGCGGGCGACGCCGGTTGACTTCTGGTGTGCGTACCGGGGATGGCAAAAGCTGCGGGGCGGAACGGCAGATAATCCATTGAGCCGCCGTGAATTAAATGATCTTGTCACCCGGCATATTGCCAAGTAAACTGTGGTCATGAGACAAAAGCAACAACCATTAAAAAAATCCCTGCGCGAGCGGGTGGCGGACCGTAAAGCCGGTATTGAGGAAGAAGTGGACCCGAGGCGGGTGAAAATCCTCCGGCGGATCAAATTATTCGCCAATCTGTTTCAGGGCATCGGCCTTGTGATGCTTCTGGTGTTGCTGGCCCAATATATCAGCAATGGCTATGACCATATGAACTGGATCAATGTGATGATCTATTCCGGCATGTTCCTGCTGGGCCGTGCCGTGACCTCTTTCATGAATCTGAGCAATATTTTGCGATAGATGTCTGTTCAAGACGGTAATATCAGTTATGAGATTAATGAAAACAAAAGAGGTTCTTTAGCTAAAGAAATAAATCATATTTGGTTGTCAGGGATGTAAAGAATGGGAAGGAAAACGGTCATCTTTAACATTTCCTTCGGTGAGGCTGATTTGAAATTTGTCCAGTTTCTTCCGGATATTCTGTAGATTTTCTTCTGTGATGTCAGGGTCATTTTGCTGATATAACCTTAACATCCAGAAATAAATATTTTCCTGTTGTTCAGGATAGGCAGGGGCAAGCTGGTGAAAGCGCAAAAGTTCTTTGTCGGCACGCATATCCCCCGTTTTTACGGCGCGCAGCAACAGGTTATTGGATATGTTCATAACCCGGTTTTTTTTCCAGGGTTGATTAAATTCAAGAGAAAAAATAGGGAATTTCCTCTTTTTCTCATAATATTCTTTATTACGCATGAGGATGGCGCGGGGGTAATGCGCCGGGCCATAGTCATAAAAATGAGAGGCAATATAAATCCACTCATAAGCTATCACCGGGTTTTCTTCATATCCGCCCGTACCATCAAGGAGGTGTAGACCAATTTCCAGATATGCTTTGCCGCCTTCCTTGTGAATTTCTTTTAACCAGTTGATTTGCCGGGAAAGTGGCTCTGGCATATCCCACGGACCCGTCGCATGAAAGGTGACATTTTCAAGAATTTCCACATCGGACATATTCCAGATATCGGTGGGGCCAAGATCGGGATCGGGCGGGCGGTGGTTTATTCTGGCATACCACGGTGCCAGCATGATGACCGCGTCTTTTGATAATCCCAGAGCCTTCTTTTTGTCCTGTAAAACTCCTTGGCCGCGCCAGTAAAGAGTTGCCAGACGAAATTTAATATGGGCGGTATACCCGTAATATTCTTCAAATAATATCTTAGGTTGGGCAATAGCTTTCGGGTTGTCATCATAAATATAATGTAAAGCCGTATCATAAAGAGCAAAGGCTTTGGAGAAATTTTGTTTTGCGCATGTGCCGCGCATATAAAGATCTGCTTTTAGAAGGCTTTCCGGGATAATCAAAGGTACTTCAAAATCGAGAAGTTCCAAAAAATCCGAACAGCGGCTTTCTTTGAAAGCTGTACTGAGTAACATATGGTGTTGTCTGGTTTTGCGCTCTCTTTCTCTGACAGCTTGTCTGATTTCTTCGTCCAGACGGTTGCTTGCGGCAATGCTTCGCTCAATCTTTTTCGTGGCTTCAGCAAATTCCTGGTTCATGCGTTTATATTCATTGTCCCAGTAATATTCTCGCACTTCTATAACGACAAATATGGAAACGAAGATCAGTATAACTCCGGTGCCGAGCATTATGAATTTTTGTATTATATTTTGAAACTGGATAGCCTTAATCCCCTATTATAATCAATGCTGACTCTTTACATTACATACGATTATTTTTCTTTATTAGAGTTCTTTCCTAACCTTACTATTAATATTTTTATTTAACAACATATTGGAGACTCACTATGCGTCAACCAAGTATGCATACCAAGTCCTCTATCGAACAATACTTACGTTTTGGCAGGGGTCAGAGCTATATCGTCATTAATGATAAGTCTGAGCAAAAAAGAACGGCGGAGAAGTTATCAGCAGAATGTAATAAAGTATGGGTAGAATTTCTTAATGCCAAACTTTCTCATGATGAAGCAACTGAAAAAGTTCTAAAAAGTCAAAATGAATTAAACCAGATAAATATCATTATTGAAAACATGCTTAGGCAAATTAAGGCCCCCAGAACCGGAAAATTATTACATATGGCCGCTGTTTTAATACCATTGCTTAGAGCCGCGAGACTATCTCGAAATGCAAGAAATACTATTGCAGCTATCGGGGACGTATTGGGGGATTTATTAGATATTTCCGCTTTATATTCCCCCATAAAAAGAGCGAGAATTTTGTTAGCCGAGCGACATGAGGAGTTCAAGTTCTGGCTTGATGAAATGAATAAGAGAAGAAGGGTAAAAGAGGGACTCTTTCGCAGATATAATAATATGAACTGTCCCATTAAATAACCTATGTTTCAGTTAAGGAACTTTACCAAGAGATATACGATATAACATTGAACTGGCCCGCCACCCGGCGGGTTTTTTATTGGGAAAAAATATGACAGAGACAACACTTGACAGCCTGGTCGTGAAGATCAGGGGGGATAGCGCGGATTTGCGCGGGCAGCTTGCGGATATTGAGAAGGATTTTAACGGTCTGGACAGTCTAGCGGGTAATGTGGGTGACAGCATGTCACGGGCTTTTCAGAATTTTGCCCGGTCCGGTGAGCTCAGCTTTTCCAGCCTGAAACGAACCGCCCTGTCCGTTTTGAATGACATCGCCAACAGCGCCATACAGTCGGGTCTGAACAGTATTTTCGGGCAAGGCGGCGGCATCGGCGGTTTTCTGGGTGATTTGGCGGGTAGTGCCCTGTTTGGCCGGGCTGGCGGCGGCACCGTTGGTGCGCGCCAGCCCTATCTGGTGGGGGAGCGGGGGCCGGAGCTGTTCGTACCGGAAAGCCCTGGCCGGATTATCCCCGGCGGCGGCGGTACTATTGCCCCGTCCTCTAAATCAAACAATATCACCATTAACATCACCAATCAGGGCGGCGGTAATGACATGACACAGCGCAGCGCGGGGCAGGTTGCCGTGGCGGTGCGCCGGGCCATGGACCGGGCCGAGAGGGATCTGTAATGTACTGGCTGGCCAAGCAAGAGGATCAGACGGCGGAAACATTCATCCGCCGTTTCTCCCCGCCCTATTGGACGATAAATTTCCCCCGGCCCATGATGGCCTCTGTCGTAAGTACGGGTTTTGACAGCCTGACGGTTGATCTGGTTTTTTACCGTTATGAGGATTTATGCGGCCTGATCTGGGATAGTGTGGATGTTCTGGACCATCCCTTTCATCGCTATGAAAGTGCCAAAGATTATGCCCATACGGTTTTGAGCTTTCGCTGGCAGAGCAACAATGTCATGGCTCTTGACTTGCTGAACAGTCCGACATTGACCATAGAGGGCCGGGATCAGAACGGCGCGGCGCGCACATGGTATGTACGGCTGTGGAATTATGCGGTGGGGACAACGCAGGATGCGGTGATTACACTGGACTTTGACAATCTGGATGGCGGCTTTTTACTCCCATCAGAAGCGGACCCGGTTTATCCCGGCGATATTGACCGCATGTTTATCAGTATGGTGCCGCAAGCCTTTGACGGCGTTACCACTGGCCCGCTGCCCGCCGCTGTTGAGGCTCAGGTGACCGTCTCACAAATAAAGGTCATGGGGCCAACATCTACCTTGAAAGTGGGTGATGCCTTTGTGCAAGGCCATGACTTGCGGATAGCCAATGGTTATGACGATGTGACGACCTTGACCCCGGAGCGGGTCATCTGGAATATGGTGCGGCTGGGATATAGCCAATGGATTACCCATTATGTGGGCATGAGCCATTATTATAACCTGAGCTGGGACGGGGCGGAGGGGCGCTATATCATTGATCCGGCCAAGGCAAAACTGAACAAGGCAACCGTAAGCTGGCATCAGGATTTTCTGACCCGGGCGACATTTTTTGGCTTTAAAGTCATCCTCTCGCTGTCCTATGAAATTCTGGCTCAGAATATCCCCGCAAGCTGGCAGCAGAAGGCCTATGACGGTACTCCGGCCCTGACCGGTTGGGTGCCCCCGTCCAGCCTGATTGCGCCGACAAATCAGGTGGCCCTGGATTATCTGCGGGATGTGTTCCTGTCCTTTGGTCAGATTGTGGCGCAAGCGGGGGCCGATCACCATTATCAGATTGGGGAGCCATGGTGGTGGATTGATCAGGGCGGCACCGGCGTTCCGCATTTTTATGATGACGTCACGACGGCATTATACACCACGGAAACCACCAAGGCCGTGCCGACCAAACATGTGATCGCCACAGAGCTGCCAACCACGGCCCAGCAGGATTATCTGAACTGGCTCGGCGATAAACTTGGCCTGTCTACCCTGTGGTTGCGGGACCAGATCAAACTGCAATATCCCGCCGCACAGGTGGGGTTGTTGTTTTTCAGCCCGCAGGTTCTGCTGGATAATGCCCCTATGGCGGCAAGTGCGAATTTCCCCAAAGCCCGCTGGCAAAATCCGGCTTTTGATTTCTTTCAGATAGAGGATTATGACTTTGTACTGAATGGGGACTGGGGGAAAAGGACGGCGGCCCACGACAAGATCAGCCTGGATCTGTCCTATCCTCTCACCAAAACCCATTATTTTGCCGGGTTCAATCTGTTGGCCTCAACAATGGATAACTGGAAAAATATTATCACGGCGACGGGGCTGGGGTTCAAGGCGGGATTTAACCAGATTTTCGTCTGGGCCTATCCACAGCTGGTGCGGGACGGGGTGATATATACCAAAGATCAGGAAAATATTATGACAGGATTTCATGAAATACGTCTGCCGGAAGACATTAGTTTCGGGGCTAGCGGCGGGCCGCAATATTTAACCAATATAGTTGAAATGGCATCGGGCCATGAACAACGTAACCGGGAATGGGCAGAGGCCCGGAATGTCTATGACATCGGAATGGGCTTGCGGTCAGAGAGTGATTTGGCGGGTCTGTTGAGCTTTTTTCGGGCGCGGGCCGGGCGGGCCAATGGCTTTCGCTATAAGGACTGGCTGGATTATAACAGCACATTCCCGGATCAGGCTATTCTGCCTACTGATCAACAGATTGCCATTGGCGATGGGGTCAAGGTAGCCATTCAATTGGCCAAAAACTATGACAGCGGCGGCACGCAACATGTGCGGGACATTGTCAAACCGGTTGCGGGAACGGTGGTTGTCGCGCTGGACGGGGTGACGCAAAATAGTGGCTGGCAAGTGGACGGGACAAGCGGAATTATTACCTTCGATGTGGCCCCTCTGGCCGGGGTTATCATTACAGCGGGATTTGAATTTGACGTACCGGTACGCTTTGCCGAGGATTTTCTGAGCATCACATTGGAAAGCTACCGGGCCGGGCAAATCCCGTCTATCGCTCATAGAGGTGAGGCTATAGATGAAAATCATTTCCGCAGCGCTCAAAAGTCACTTGGCTGGTGAGGTGACCACCATGGTTACCTGTTGGGTCATTACCCGGCGGGACGGGGTTCGCATGGGTTTTACTACCCATGATAAAGAGCTTGAAATTGATGATCTGACCTTTCGGCCTGTGAATAGTTTTCTGCCTTCCTCGGTCAGCAGTACCAACAGCCTGAATGTGGATAATCTGGAGGTGAGCGCCATATTATCATCGGATGGTTTGACGGAAAAAGATATTCGGGCGGGCCTGTTTGATCATGGGCGTATATCCATCTTTCAGGTGAACTGGCAGGACTTAAGTCAGGGCAAGCTCTATATCCGAAGTGGATGGCTCG
>JAADFR010000079.1 GCA_013152755.1 Alphaproteobacteria bacterium | reverse complement strand
CCGCCCGCTGTCACATCAATGATGGCAAGGTCCGTATAAATGCGGCTGACCACCCCCTGACCCGTCAGGGGATAGCTGCATTTTTGCACCAGTTTCGGGGTGCCGTCCCGGGTCACATGCTGGCTGGTCACATAGATGGTTTTCACCCCGGCCACAAGGTCCATGGCTCCGCCCACCGCCGGGATAGCATCCGCTGCTCCCGTGGACCAGTTGGCCAGATCACCGGTTGCGGAAATCTGCATGGCCCCCAGAACGCAGACATCAATATGGCCGCCCCGGATCATGGTAAAGCTGTCGCCGTGGTGGAAATAGCTGGCCCCCGGCAGGGCGGTGACCGCTTTCTTTCCCGCATTGATTAATTCGGGGTCTTCTTGCCCGGGGTCTGGCGCGGGTCCCATGCCCAGCAGGCCATTTTCCGTATGATAGATAAATTCCCGGCCTTCGGGGACAAATTTAGTCACAAGCTCCGGGATGCCAATGCCTAGATTGACATAGGCGCCGTCCGGAATATCGTGCGCCACATTTTCCGCCATCTGTTCGCGGGTCCATCCTGTTGCATTCTGGCTCATGGATAATGGGCTCCCTGTGCGATCAGGTGGGATTCCACCATCGGGTCCGCCACCTCGGTAATACGGTCGACAAAGATATTGGGGGTGACCACTATTTCCGGGTCAATGGCACCGACCGCGACTATTTTTCTGGCCTGAACGATGGTGGTTTTGGCGGCGGTACACATAATGGGATTGAAATTACGGGCGGTCTTGTTATAGGTCAGATTGCCCTGAATATCCGCTGTCTCGCATTTGATCAGGGCAAAATCAGCGGTCAGGCCATATTCCAGCACATAATCCCGCCCGTCAATCGTGCGGACCTCCTTGCCCTCGGCCAATGGGGTGCCCACGGTGGTGGCGGTATAGAAAGCTGGAATTCCGGCCCCGCCCGCCCGGATGCGCTCGGCGAGGGTGCCTTGGGGGACAATTTCAAGTTCGATTTTTCCGGCTCGGTAAAGTTCGGGAAAAACTTTGGAATGGCTGGACCGGGGGTAGGAGCAGATCATCTTTTTAACCTGCCCATTGCCGATGAGGGCGGCAAGCCCTACCTCGCCATTGCCGGTGTTGTTATTGATGATGGTAAGCCCTTTGGCCCCCTGATCGATGAGGGCATGGATCAGCTCGATGGGGCTGCCCGCCTCGCCAAAGCCGCCAACCATCACCACTGCCCCGTCCGGAATATCGGCCACGGCGGCGGTGATGCTGTCTATGCGTTTGTCTATCATAGGTAATGAGTAGGCCGTCTGAACGTCCTAGGCAACCCATAAATAGTCAATTATATATTACGAAAGGTAATGTTATATGACGCCCCGGCGCATTTGATCCAGCTCGATAGATTCAAACAGGGCTTTGAAATTCCCTTCGCCAAAACCGTTGTTTCCCTTACGTTGGATGATCTCAAAGAAAATGGGGCCGATGACGGTGTCGGTGAATATCTGCAACAAAATACCGTCCTTTTCACAACCATCTATGAGGATACGGCGTTTGCGCAGTTCTTCTACATCCTCATCATGCTTGTCAATACGGTTATTAATCAGGTCGGGGCCTTCCTGTCCGGTGGCTGACGCCAATATATTGGCGTCAAAATTATTACCTCCGCCGTTTCCGGGCTAGGCCAAGGCCGAGCAAGCCAAAACCCAGCAGGGCAAGCGGGGCTGGCTCAGGTACTGGCGAGGTATTCGATGCCACGCTGTTAAGGGTTATGTCATCGACCATGGCGGTAAATGTTCTGCCAGAAATATTCATAGCAACCAGATTTAACGCATCAATAGCTCCGGTTTGAGGGCCGTAAAATCTAAAACTGCCGTTCAGAAAGAAGTCAACACTCCAAATCAATGCTCCATTATTAGTACCCGTTAATAAGCCGAATGGTACGTCAGCACCACCTGATTCTATGGGTGTATTCCATTGCTTTGCCCACAAACCACCAAAGGTAAAGTCGCTCCCGTCTGCGGCTGTGATTGCGGTCTGCCCGTTATTAATAAGTGTGAAATCCCCGCTGTGGGCGCCAAAGTTCCAGTTGGGAGAGCCAACAGTATCAATCCAGTTGGGACCGCCAAAAAAATTGAACCCTTTATAGGTGGGTATGTTCCCAAAAGCATTCTGAATGCTTCCGCCGGGGATATCGTCAAAGGTTATCAACGTTGCATTGGCATAATTGGGCATAAGCAGAGCCAGTGCGGCCAGGGCAATATATAATTTCTTGATAGATGCTTTCATTTTAAATTCCTTACTGACAAACAAATTGTAAATTTGATGGCATCTAAATTTACAAGCAAATATCATGCCAGCAGCGTAAAAATGGTAGAAAACCACTATTCCCCATCATATACTAACATTTAAAGTTGTGAAAAAATCGTCAAAAAGTGTAAAGAATCCTGATAGTTTTTCGCTCCAAAAAAATCGAATTAAGTATTTTTATGATATAAAACCTTAAAAAATACTTTTATAATAGGTGGTTATCTATGAAATTCAAACTGTAAAGAATTTTGACTCTATACTACGCCCCGGCGCATTTGATCCAGCTCGATAGATTCAAACAGAGCTTTGAAATTCCCTTCGCCGAAACCGTTGTTTCCCTTACGTTGGATGATCTCAAAGAAAATGGGGCCAATGACGGTGTCGGTGAATATCTGCAACAAAATACCGTCCTTTTCACTGCCATCTATGAGGATACGGCGTTTGCGCAGTTCTTCTACATCCTCATCATGCTTGTCAATACGGTCATTGATCAGGTCAAAATAAGCTTCCAGCGTATCCTGCAGGGAGACCTCATTGGCGCGGAGCTGATCAACGGTTTTATAGATGTCCTTGGTGCCAAAGGCCACATGCTGGATGCCTTCACCGCGATACTGGTTAAGATATTCCACGATCTGTGATTTGCCGTCCTTGGATTCATTGAGCGGGATATGGATTTTGCCGCAGGGGCTGGTCATGGCCTTGCTGGTCAGACCGGTTTTCAGACCGTCAATATCAAAATATTTCAGCTCACGGAAATTAAAGATATTTTCGTAAAATTCCGCCCAGTAAGACATGCGTCCCTGATAGACATTATGGGTCAGGTGATCAATCATCAGCATGCCGCAATCCTGAACGTCCGCGTCGGCTTCATCAGTATAGGGCACAAAATCCACATCATAGATGGTCTGATCACCGTAACGGTCAATCAGATAGAGGCGGCTGCCGCCGATACCTTCGATGGCCGGGATGTTAAGCTCCATGGGCCCGGCGTCACTTGGGACGGCCTGTCCACCATTGGCCAGCGCATGTTTATAGGCCTGTTTGGCATCCTTGACCCGGAAAGCCATGGAGCAAATGCTGGGGCCATGAGCAAAGGCATAGCGCTGGGCAAAGCTGTCCGGTTCCGCGTTAATCAGGAAATTCACATCACCCTGACGGTATAGGGTCACATCTTTCGACCGGTGACGGGCCACGGCCTTGAAACCAAGTCTGCGGAACAGGGCGCGTAATTCTTCCGGGTTGGGGGAGGCATATTCGATAAATTCAAAGCCGTCCACGCCCATGGGGTTTTCGTGCGGTTCATATTTGGCCATCTTGGGAAACTCCTGATATTAAATTGCTTAACAAATGTATTTATACTCCCTGAATGATGAAATATTGTTTTTATTTTTTGGATTTATCAGCTAAAATTGAAAAACTATTTCATATTATAGGAAAAAACAGAATGTTAATTTCTTTGGATGCCTCGGACCGGAAAATCCTGAATCTTATTCAGCAGGATGCCACGCTCACCCATCAGGATATCGCCGAACAAACAGGCGTATCGGCAACCTCCGTTTGGCGGCGGATCAAGAATTTGGAGGAGGTGGGCGTCATCCGGGGGCAGGTGGCCTTGTTGGAGCCTAAGAAAATTGGGATGCAGGTCTGCGCCCTGATCAGCTTGCGTCTGGTGCGCCACGGTGAGGATACCCGGGTGGAGTTTGAGGATTTTATCGCTTCGCGGCCGGAGGTTATGGAATGTTACGCGGTGGTGGGTAATTATGATTATATGCTGGTGGTGATGGTGCCAACGGTGGAGGATTACGAGGTTTTTCTGTCCCGTCATCTGCTCAGTCACGTGCTGGTGGCGTCCAGCAATTCCAGCTTCACCCTGCGGCGGGTGAAATATACCACTGCACATTCCCTGAATATGTGATAGATTCCCCTTAAAAAGCGGAGGTATATTATGTTCATTGGTCATTATGCGGCGGGCCTTGCCCTGAAATCGGTTGAGAAAAAAGCATCTTTGGGCATGTTGTTCATTGCGGTGCAGTTTGTCGATTATCTGTTCTTCATTCTGGCCCCGATGGGCATAGAAAAATTCAGGCTGGTGGAGAATTACACCGCTATCAATCACTTTGATCTTTATTACTATCCCTATACCCACGGGTTACTGGCATCCGTGATCTGGGCCGTTCTGATTTATGGCTTGTGGCGATATGTGCCGCCCTTTAAGGCGATGGGCAAGGGCCGGGTGGCGCTTGTCATGGGGCTGGCGGTCCTGTCCCATTGGTTTGTGGACCTGATCGTCCATACGCCGGACTTGCCGCTTTTGGGGGATGACAGCCTGAAGGTGGGCTTTGGGCTGTGGAATGATTTTATGGCCACGGTTGTGGTGGAAATTGCCCTATTGGTCGGTGGGCTGATTCTTTATCTGCGCTCGACAACAGCCACCGGGGCCATGGGCAAATACGGTATGATTGTTTTTGTCGCTGTTATGATATGCCTGTATCTTTTAGTCGTAAGTATGCCCTTTGACCCCAATGCGACGGTGACAGTGGCCTCTGTCTCGAGTCTGGTGGTCTTTACCCTTTTCGCGGCCATTGCCTTTTGGCTGGACCGTTACCGGGTCTAAGCGAAGAAGGCGGCCATTTCTGTGAGCAGGGCTTCATTTTCCTCTGCGGTGCCAATGGTGATGCGCAAGGCACCGGCCAGATCATAATTGCCCACAGGGCGCAGAATGATGCCTTTTGAGCGCAGGAAACTGTCCGCCGCGCTGGCCTGTGCCGGCCCGCCGGCAAAATGGGCCAGAATGAAATTGCCGTGGCTGGGCGTAACCATCATGCCCATTTCTTCCAGAGCCTTTGATATTTTTGGTATCCATGTCAGATTATGGGCCTTGGCCTTTGCTACATGGTCCTGATCGCGGACGGCGGCGGTGGCGGCGGCCTGTGACATGGCGGTCACGTTAAAGGTTCCCCGGATTCGGTTCAGAATATCCAGAACACTGGCGGGGCCGTAAGCCCAGCCAACCCGCGCCCCGGCAAGGCCATATATCTTGGAAAAAGTCCGGGTGACAATGGTATTTTCTAGGCCGTTATCTACCAGCGCAAAACCGGCATCATAATCGCCGCAATCCACATATTCCGCGTAGGCCGCATCCAGCACCAGCAGAATATCATCCCTGAGACCATCGCGCAGACGCCGGACTTCACTTTCGGCCAGATAGGTGCCGGTGGGGTTGTTGGGGTTGGCCAGATTGACGATCTTGGTCCGGTCCGTCTGGGCGGCAAGGATGGCATCCACATTAGCGGTATAATTATCCTCTGGCACCATGACCGGGGTGGCACCCAC
>JAADFR010000078.1 GCA_013152755.1 Alphaproteobacteria bacterium | reverse complement strand
CGCGTGATCTTCTTCGGGGCGGATGCCCACGCTGTCGGTGAAAATCCGGTGTCTGCAGTAATATTTGGTCAGCGCTTCTGCCATGGGCGAGCGCACCGCATTGAAATTGCAGATAAACAGGACGCTGCCTGGGACTTCCTGTGCCTCTGGTAAATTGGGGCTGGGGAGGACGATATTAGCCATGCATTATCTGATCTGTAACACACATATGAGGGTGAACAGGCGGCGGGCGGTGTGGAAATCCATTTTCACTTTATCGGCCAAACGGTCGCGCAATATTTCGGACCCCGCATCATGGAGACCCCGGCGGGCCATATCAATGGTTTCAATCTGTCGGGGGCTGGCGTTTTTAATGGCGGCGAAATAGCTGTCGCAAATCTGGAAATATTCCTTGATGGTTCTTTTCAGAAGGGTCAGGGGCAGGGTGATGACGGTCAACTGTTCATCTTCCTCTGTATGAATATCCATGGCCAGCCGGTTTTCAACCATGCGCAGGATAACCCGAAAGGGGCCTTGATAATCGTTTGCAAGCTCGCCGAGCGGTTCATATGAATTTTCTTCCAGCAAGTCAAAGATGGCAACGCGGCGTTCGTGATCAATATCCGCATTTCGGCGGATGATGGATTTTTCGTCCAGTTCGATATGGCAGATACGATAATCGCTGCCCATTGGGTGGTCCTATTCCCTGTTTTTCAGCCTGATCCCGATGGACCGGGCATGTGCCTGCAAGCCTTCCTCCTGCGCCAGTGCGATGGCCGCAGGGCCGATTTGTTCAAGGCCCGTTCGCGGGCATTCTATCAGAGTATTCCTTTTCATAAAATTAAGAACGCTCAAACCGGATGAAAAACGGGCGCTGCGGGCGGTGGGCAGCACATGATTGGGGCCTGCCATATAGTCACCGATGGCTTCGGGCGTATAGCGGCCAAGGAATATGGCCCCAGCATTTCTAATACGTTCGGCAAAATCGCGGGGATTGTCAATGGCCAGTTCCAGATGCTCTGGTGCCAGTTGGTTGATCAGCGGAATGGCCTGCTCCAGATCTTCCACCAGAATAGCCGCCCCGTGATTGTCCCAGCTCGTGCGGGCAATATTTTCACGCGGCAGGTCTTTCAGATGATCCTCTACGGCGGTAATAGTCTGTTTGGCAAAATCCGCATCATCGGTGATCAGGATCGCCTGGGCAACCTCGTCATGCTCGGCTTGGGACAGCAGGTCCATGGCAATCCAGCGCGGGTTGTTTTTACCGTCGGCAAGGACCAGAATTTCCGATGGCCCGGCGATCATATCAATGCCGACGGTGCCAAAAACCTCACGTTTTGCGGCGGCCACATAGGCATTGCCGGGGCCGGTGATCACATCCACCGGGGCAATGGTTTCCGTGCCGTAGGCCAAGGCGCCCACGGCCTGCGCCCCGCCGATTTTATAAATCTCTGTAATGCCCGCCAATTCTGCGGCGGCCAGTACCAGCGGATTAAGGAAGCCGTCCGGGGCCGGGACCACCATAACGATACGCTCAACCCCGGCGCATTTGGCGGGGATAGCATTCATCAGGACAGACGAGGGGTAGACTGCTTTGCCGCCCGGAACATATATTCCGGCGGCGGATACAGCGGTCCAGCGTGCGCCAAGGGTGATGCCGTTTTCATCGGTATAGCTGTCATCTTCCGGCAGATGGCGACGATGGAAATTTTCAATGCGCTGTGCCGCCAACTTCAAGGCCGCCATGACGTCCGGGGCGCAGTGATCTTTGGCTTCCCGCAATTCGCGGTCACTGATCCGCACAGTTTCCGCTGTCAGGTCAAGCCTGTCAAAACGGCTGGTATAGTCAAACAGGGCCATATCGCCCCGTGTGCGAACATCAGCCAGAATTTCCCGGACCACTTCGGAGACATCAGAATCAGAGTCCTGCCGAGCCTCCAGAAACTTTTTGAAATCCTGATCAAATCCGGGGTCACTATGGGTTAAAATTGTTACCATGACAGCATCATTTCAAGTCATTCCGGGCGCTGATATTCTGTAATATTTCGCTGATTTCCTCATTACGGGTTTTAAAGGCCGTGCGATTGACAATAAAGCGCGATGTAATATCAATGATCTTTTCAATTTCTACCAGCCCATTGGCTTTGAGGGTTGCGCCGGTGCTGACCAGATCAACAATACGGCGGCACAGGCCTAGGCTCGGAGCCAGCTCCATGGCGCCGTTCAGCTTGATACATTCCGCCTGAACGCCGCGCCGGGCAAAATGCTTGCGGGTCAGGTTGGGGTATTTTGTGGCCACCCGAACATGGCTCCAGCGGCTTGGGTCATCGCCAATGCTCAAGGATTTTAATTCGGCCACCGATACCCGGCAATGGCCAATATCCAGATCAAGGGGGGCATAGATTTCAGGATAGTCAAATTCCAGCAACACATCATTGCCCGCCACCCCCAGATGGGCCGCGCCGAACGCAACGAAGGTTGCCACGTCAAAGCTCCGCACCCGGATAATTTTGAGTAGGGGGTGATTGGTGTCAAAGGTGAGTTTACGGGATTTAGGATTGTCAAAATCCGGCTCCGGGATAATGCCGGAACCGCGAATGATCGGCATTACTTCCTCAAGGATACGTCCCTTGGGCAGGGCTAAAATCATAGGTTCGTCATGGGACACGGGCGTTATAAACTCCAGAAATTCAAAATCTGCCCCCTTTTACGAAATTGCGACGCACTTATCCAGTATTATCATCCTGCAATGCATCAAGAATTGCATGCTTGGGATGGCATTTGGCGGGCCAGGGATTGCCGATGTCCTGCATATGGGCGGAAACCATCTCACATTCAAGGCGAATGACCCCGTCGCCGGAGAAAATAAAGTCTACCTGATACGTCTCATCATCCCGCTTATTGGCCTCTATGGAGAGGAGTTCAAGGGGCTGTTTTTTCTTGGGCAGGATGATATTCTGGCTGCTGATTTTCAGGACGTCATCAAAATGCAGTCCGGTGCGTATGCGGCTACAGGCTGTTTCCTTGTCGGGCAGGATATCGCCGGTATCCGGGCAACGGTTTTCCCAGACATACCGGTTCAGCATCATGACAAAGCGGCGACTTTCCTTAACATAGGCAATATCGCCCATCATGGTGATGGCATCCTGCAAATAGGCAGACAGGATAGTGATGTCTTCGACGTCTTCGGCCCTGAGCTTCAGATTTTCCAATATTATCCCCTGTTATACGCCGTCTGCCGGGGCGCGGGATATTTTTGCGCCACAGACTTTTAACTTTTGTACCAGACGTTCATAGCCTCGGTCCAGATGATAAATCCGCATGACCTCTGTAATGTCCTGTGCGGCAAGCCCAGCAAGGACCAGCGACATGGAGGCCCGCAGGTCCGTGGCCATGACCGGTGCGCCCAATAGCTTGTTTGTCCCCCGAATCGTGGCCGTGGAGCCGTTGACGGTAATATCGGCGCCCATGCGGCATAGTTCCGGCACATGCATGAAACGATTTTCAAATATGGTTTCCGTAATCACCGAGGCCCCGTCGCACAGGGTCATCATGGCCATAAGCTGGGCCTGCATATCGGTGGGGAAACCGGGATAGGGCTGGGTTACGGCATTGATGCCGATGATCCTGCCTTCCGGCCCAAGGCGGCAGAGCAGCCCCCGGTCGGTTTCGGTAAAAACCAGCCCGGCCTGTTTCAGCATATCCAGCGACCCGGTCATGACCTCTTTCAGGTTGTGGCCCAGCAGTTCCAGCTCCCCGCCGGTCATGGCGGCGGCGGCGGCGTAGCTTCCGGCTTCTATCCTGTCGGGCATAACGGTATATTCGGCGGCATGAAGTTCAGGCACGCCTTCGACTTCCAGCCGGGAAGTACCAATGCCGGAGATTTTAGCGCCCATAGCCACAAGACAATGGGCAAGGTCGGATATTTCAGGCTCTTGCGCGGCATTTTCGATGATGGTGGTGCCGTCAGCCAGACAGGCGGCCATAAGAATATTTTCCGTAGCCCCTACGGAAACGGTGGGGAAATGTACTGTTCCGCCCTTGAGCTTGCCAGAGGCGCGCACGTAACCGTCTTTCAACTCGATGGTGGCCCCAATATCCTCAAAGGCTTTCAGATGTAAATCAATGGGCCGGTTGCCAATGGCACAGCCGCCGGGCAGGGAGACAATGGCCTCACCTTCCCGCGCCAGCAGGGGGCCAAGCACCAGAATGGACGCCCGCATTTTCCGCACCATGTCATAGGGGGCAGTGGTGCTGGTGATATTGGGGGTCAGGATGGTCACCGTATGACCGTTGACAATCTTGCAGCCTAATTCGGTCAGCAGTTGGGTGAGCGTTTTAATATCCGCCAGAAGGGGCAGGTTATGGAGGGTCAGACCATCTCTGGTCAGCAGCCCCGCACACATAAGCGGCAGGGCGGCATTCTTGGCCCCGCTGATAGGTATTTCACCCTGCAATCTATATCCGCCTTCTATGACAATTTTTTCCATGTATATTTCCCCTAGAGCTTGGGCAGGGTTACGCCGGTCTGGCCCATATATTTTCCGGACCGGGCGTTATAGGAAACTTCGCAGGGTTCATTGCCTTCAAAGAATAGAAATTGACAGGCCCCTTCATTGGCATAAATCTTGGCAGGTAAGGGGGTTGTGTTGGAAAATTCAAGTGTTACATGACCTTCCCATCCGGGCTCCAGCGGCGTTACATTGACAATAATGCCACATCTTGCATAGGTGGATTTGCCCAGACAAATGACCAGCACATCTTCCGGGATGCGGAAATATTCCACGGTTCTGGCCAGCGCAAATGAATTTGGCGGGATGATACAGACATCCCCCGGACGGTCAACAAAACTGGCATCAGAAAAGTTTTTCGGATCGACAGTAACAGAGTCTACATCGGTAAAAATTTTGAACTCGCGGGAAACCCGTGCGTCATAGCCATAGGAGGACAGGCCGTAAGATATGACGCCCTCCCTTTTCTGGCGGTCCTCAAAGGGTTCAATCATGCCATGATTTTGGGCTTTGTCTCTGATCCATCTGTCGGACATGATAGCCATATAGTCTGATCCTTATTCTGCCTATGGGGTTGTTACGTTTATGTAGCTTAGAACGGCCTGTCCTGCAAGTCCACATGGGGCCTAATCTTTTTCACCCTTTGTTCCGTCATCAGGTGCCTTCCGGTTTTGTTGGGTGCCGGATTGTTGTTTGCGTCGTTTTAAATTATTCCTCAGGGCTTGCGCCAGCCGATCCTGTTTTTCTTTCTGCTTGTCTTCTTTGGTCATGATGGCCCTTCGGTTGGACGATAATTGTGGGTAATTATGGCCAATTTAGGGGCTATTTCTGAAAATCGCAAATTATTCTGCAAGTAGGGCTTGCGCAGGGTAAAAAGCTGTGGCATCTTCCGCGCCATTCTGACAGAGTCCTTCTGTCCGGCCCAGAGGTACAAGGGCCGCTGTAGCTCAGTGGTAGAGCGCGTCATTGGTAATGACGAGGTCGGAAGTTCAATTCTTCCCAGCGGCACCAGTTCACACTGCGAAACAAAGAACTATCCAATCAGATTTTTTTGATATAGTTTTATCTTCTTACAAGTGTTTTCAGAAAGATCACATGGCGGACAATAAATTTAATCCGGAGTTTACAATAGACGATTTGGGAAA
>JAADFR010000077.1 GCA_013152755.1 Alphaproteobacteria bacterium | reverse complement strand
AATTACCTCCGACGGTAGGAAATCTCTCAACGTATATTTAAAGAAATGCCTCAGTTCACCCCCTTTAAGCAATATATTCGTTGGAACAGATGCGGCAAAGTCCACAAGGTCCGAGTCCAAGAAGGGATAATCCACATCTACGCCGGCCAGTTCGCACATACGGTTCACCTTACGCAAGTCATTGTCTGCCAATGTAATTTGCAAGTCCAGATGCATCATACGTTGCACCATTTGACTATCATCATAATGGTAATATTTTTTCTGCATTATCTCGAGTGGTAAATCCGGGTTAATATCTCCGGCAACATCCGTTTTAAAGATAACTTCCGGTTCTTGCTCATAAAAAAAGCCATATGAATATAGCCGGTCAGGCATGGGAATAGCATAACGGCGGGAAAGATTTCTGGCCTTGGACAGAACAGGGACACTTCCCATGCCCGGTATGGCAAAAATCGGCTCCATCAGACCTTTACGCAGTAGTTTTGGGATTTTGCCATATTTTTCAATAGTCTGCATAGAAATATAACGGTCATTCCCGGCAAATAACTCGTCGCCCCCATCACCTGCCAACAACAGGTCAACCCCCTGTTCCTTGGCCATTTTAGCGCAATAATAGGCCGGAACAGCCGACGTATTGCCATATGGTTCATCATAAATTTCAGCTATTTTTTCCTGAATATCCGTTGCATCATCGGGCACGACGAAATATTCATTATGATCTGTCCCAAAATGTTTTGCGGCAATTCTGGCAAAGGCACTTTCATCAAATTTTGGATCATCAAAGCCAATGGTAAAGGTTTTTCCCTTGCCGTTATGCTTCATCATCAAGCCCGAGACCGTGCTGCTGTCAAGCCCCCCGCTCAGGAAAGCCCCGATAGCATCTGCGTCAGCCCCGTCCATCGTGCGGCATATGGCATGGTCCAGCTGTTCGGTCAGCCGTTCCGCCCATTCGTCTATATTACCGTTTTTCTCGGCCGTATAGGGCATTTCCCAGTGGTAGCCTGTGGAAAGTTTGCCCGCCTCGAAATGAGCAAATTGCGCCGCCTCCAGCTTGGATATTTCATCGAAAATAGTTGTCGGTGCCGGCACCACGAAAAAATACAGATAATTATAAATAGTCTGCGGCGAAACCGTGGCCTCAAAACCCGGAAAAGCCCGCATGCCCCCCGTGACAGAGGAAAAAACAAATGTATTTTTTTTGCTTAAGCCAAAACACATGGGATATACGCCCATACGGTCCACGGCGATCAAAGCAATTTTGCGTTTAGGCGAAATCAGAGCCATTGACCATGCGCCCTGCATGACCTTTAACACATTGCTGTTATATCTTTTATAGCCCTCAATAAGCGCATAGCCGTCCCCCCGTTCGGCCGCCAGTGTTTTCAGGACCGGATTCTGCCAGATAACCTTTCCACAAACCGTCGCCCGAAAATCATCTTCCTCAACAATATCATTAAAATCATAACGGGATACAAGGGCCACCGCTCCCGCAGGCGTGGATGATGTCTTCATATTTTTCAGAAAATGGCTGTCATGGTCGCCGCTGGACAGGCGGTTTGCCATTCTGGTCACAATCTCATCGGGGGCGCTATCTTCGTCATAGGTTCCAACCCAGCCACTTATTCCCGTCATAAGCCTAAATCTCCGATCCTCTTATACCAGCACTTCTTTTGGTGCGGGATGTCCTAAAAATGCCGTGGGACTTGCCGACAGACCATAAGCGCCCGACTGAAACAGAACCACATAATCACCGACCTCGCCATCCGGCAACATCATCCGGTCGCCCAACCGGTCCAGCGGCGTGCAAAGACAGCCGACAATATTGGCCTGTTCTTTTGTACCCCCCGTCATCCGGTTGCCAATAGCTACCGGATAGTTTTTTCGGATAAGCTGGCCAAAATTCCCGGACGCCGCAAGATGGTGATGCATCCCGCCGTCCGTAATCAGGTAATTTTCGCCCCGCGATGTTTTCTTATCAACGATTTTGCTCACATAGATACCGGATTCACCAACCATGAAGCGGCCCAGTTCAATGACCACTTCCGTATCCGGCAAATCCTGATGAAATTTTGTCATAAGCCGTGACAACCCCTCCCCCAGAATTTTCAAATCAAGTGGTGTGTCACCGGGAAAATAGGGAATACCAAAACCGCCGCCGATATTGACTTTTTTAGGGGCGTTCGGGGCATATTTCGACAGTTCCACCGCCAATGCCAGCGTCTTTTCCTGGGTTTCCAGCAGACTGTCTTCTTTCAAATTCTGTGAGCCACTGAAAATATGAAACCCAATAAAATCCAGTCCCAATTCAGCCAGCCGCTTTAGCATATCTGGCAGTTTTTCACTGTCCACGCCGAATTGCTGCGCGCCGCCGCCCATTTTCATGCCCGACGATTTCAGTTCAAAATCCGGATTCACCCGGATAGCCACTTTTGCCTTAACGCCCTGCTCCTGTGAAAGGCGGGCAATATTCTCCATCTCCAGAAAAGATTCCATATTAATAACCACCCCGGCGGCAATGGCCTGAGACAATTCCTCAACCGTCTTTCCGGGACCGGCAAAACTAATCAAAGCCGGGTCCATACCCGTATCCAGCGCAATCGCCATCTCCCCCGCAGAGGCCAGATCAAGACCGTCCACCAGACGGCTCATATGCTGAACCACGGCAGGCATGGGGTTTGCTTTCATGGCGTAATGCAGTTTCAGGTTGGCAGGCAGATATTTCCGCATCTGTGCCACCCGGTCACTAATCAGGGCCCGATCGTAAGCATAAAAGGGGGTTGACCCCACACGATTGGCCAGCTGGCTGATTTTAATGCCGCCGATGGTCAATTCACCGTCCCGCACCGGGAATCCGGTTATGGGGGCATGTTCAGGTTTTTTCTTGTCCATTTTAGCCATCAATTTTCTTCTTCTTTTATCACATCCGCCGCAATGGCCTTGCGATCAATTTTTCCATTAGGATTTTTGGGCAGGCTGTCCCATTCAATGAGCTTATGGGGGACCATATAGCTCGGCATCTCTACCCGACAGTAAGCCATAATAGCCTCCATATCCAGACCCGCCTTGGTTTTGGCGGTGGCAATGATCCATATGGCCTGCCCCAACCGTTCATGGTCAACGCCGATAGCGGCGATTTCATCCACCAGTCCACTGGCATAAATGGTTTCTTCCAGTTCGGTCGGACTGGTGCGGAAACCGGATGTTTTTATCATCTCGTCCCGACGGCCCACGAAATAAAGAAAACCATCGGCGTCCCTTTTCACCGTATCACCGGACCAAACCGCAATCTCCGGATTTGGCAATCCCGCCGGTTGCCCCGGCGCGGGCCGGTAACGTTCATTTGTACGCTCCGGATCATTCCAGTAACCAAGCCCCACCAAAGCCCCCCGATGGACCAGTTCCCCGGCCTCATCCACATCACACAGGCTGCCGTCCTCGCGCACCACCATAATTTCCGCATTGGGAATGGCCTTGCCCATGCTGTCGGGTATTCTGTCCACCTCTGACGGCGGCAGATAGGTAGACCGGAAGGCCTCCGTCAAACCATACATCAGATATATATCGCTGTTTGGCAGCATTTGGCGGAATTTATGGGTGACAGGTACCGGCATCCGTCCGCCCGTGGTGGCAATATAACGAATGGATTTCACCGCTTCCTCCGGCCAGTCCAGCTCACAAAGCTGAATCCAGAGGGGCGGAACGCAGGTAATACCGGTAATACCATGTTTTACGGTCTGGCGAATCACATCCCGGGGCATCAGGAAATTCATCAGGACAACCGTTGCCCCTGCTGAAAAGGCTGTCGTCAACTGACTAAGCCCCGCATCAAAGCTGAGGGGCAGAACGCTTAAAATTTTGTCTTCGGATGTATTTTTAAGGTAGCTGGCCACACTTTCGGCCCCGGCAATCATATTCCGGTGGGACAGCACCACACCCTTTGGGTTGCCCGTACTGCCCGATGTATAAAGGATCGCCACCATATCCGTATCAATGACCCCATGCATGTCCGTGGTACTATCCCGGCCCTGTGCCATAAAATCATCATAGCTGATGACAGTCTTGCCCGTGCCTGGCACTACCGTCGGCATTTTCCCGGTTATGATAATCAGCTCCAGATCAGGACATTCCGCCAATTCATCCTTGAGCGCCACAAGCCTGTCGCCACTGGTCACCAGATAGCGAACGTTACAATCTTTGAGGATATAAGTTACCTGGCGGGCTTTTAACCCCGGATTAACCGGCACAAATACCCCACCCGCACAGGCCGGACCAAAGATCGCGGTCACGGTCTCAAATTGCTTCGGCAAATAACAGGCCACCCGGTCATATTTTTGCAGACCACGCCCCATAAGCGCCCGGCCAAAAGCCATCACCTCGGCACTTAATTCGCCATAGGTCATTTCAGCTTTTTTAAAAATGAGAGCCACCTGCCCTGAGTGCCGGGCCACCTGCCTTGTTATAAATTCTGACAAATTATTTATCATGGATAATTATTCTGTTTCCTTCTTCCATATTGTCTGCAAACATATGGAGGATTAGTTATAAAAATATGAAGATAATATTTTAATTATTGCTTTTACACTACAGAATAGTGGAATTTCAGTTTATTAACTTTTGGCATTTCATTGTTAATTAACTTCGTCCCTTTAAGAAACTAACTTATAATAACATTACTATGGTCAAACCAGACAAAAAAAGAAATATGAGACCCTTGGAAAAATACATAACAAAATATGCCGCGTCCCTTCGAGGCCACTTTATTTCCCAGTCTACAACCAGTGAAGTGAATGGCCAAACCGTTTTCAGACAAATTCCGGAAGCCGAAATCCCCGTATTCCCCGTTTTGTCCTTTGCCTCTCTATTCTCTTTTCTGGATGATAAGCCCGACAATGTTCTGGACCATGGCTATCGTAATATCCCCGTTATTGCCGCCAGATACGCCATCGCCCATGCTTTAAAGCTAATGGATGTCTCGCCTGGCGATGAAATATTATTACCAGCCTATCATTGCACGGTCATGGTTGAACCGATCATTGAAATGGGATGCAAACCGGTTTTTTATAAAATCACCCCGGAACTTGACACAGACATATCAGATGTCAGCAAAAAAATTACCCCGAAAACCAAAGCAATTATTGCTGTAAATTACTGTGGCTTCATACAGAATATGGCAGACGTTAAAGCGTTATGTGAAACCCGGAAAATCATCCTGATCGAAGATTGTGCCCACAGCTTTTTTGGCCAGAAAAATGGCGTTACCGTGGGTGGGCATGGTGATTTTATTCTTGTCAGCGCCAGAAAGTTTTTCCCTGTTGATGAAGGCGGGCTTCTGCTTATACGTCAGTCCGCATATAATCTTTCCAAACAGCAATCTCAGAAATTTCTTAACACCTTGAAATCCATACTGGCCCTGATTGAAAGAGCTCTTAAATATAAAAAATTATGGCTAATGGCCCCTTTTGTGGAAGTTTTTAATTTTCTGAAGAATATTTTCAAAAAATCCAAAAAACCCTATTCAACCAGCCAATCCGTTTCTGACCGTAACAAACCGGAAACCGGGGAAACCTCATACAATCATGATTTAATGAATTGCAAGGCAACATCAATAAATAATCTATTGCCAAAAATTCTTAATTCTAAGGGAATCACAAAAAGCCGCCGTAGAAA
>JAADFR010000076.1:17390-42617 GCA_013152755.1 Alphaproteobacteria bacterium | reverse complement strand
ATCAAACCGTAAGACACATAGCCAACCCCGGCACAGCCGTAGCCCTCTATGGTTGGACCCAGCAGGCCAAGCTCGCCCATCTTGAGCATAATATTGCGGTCAAATTTTTCATGGCGGTTGGCCTCGATGATGCCGGGCATCAATTCTTTCTGACAGAAATCATAGGCACCGTCCCTGATCATGCGTTCTTCTTCGGTCAGGAATTCTTCCAGCAGTAATATATCTTCCCAGGGGGAGGATGGCCATTTTGGACTCGCCATAGTCTTGGTCTCCTTAAAACTTGTATAGGTTACGGGATCATCGCCGTAACTTCAATTTCAATCTTTGCCCGCCGTTCCACCAGCGCCGAGACACCTATGCAGGCCATAACCGGAAAGTTTTTGCCGATGATGTCCTTATATATTGCCCCGAATTCCGCCAGTTGATCGCGGTAGCTGTCCATATCGGTCACATACCATGTCATACGCGTGATATGTTCGGGACCACTGCCGCCGCCATCCAATATGGCGCGGATGTTTAAGAGTGCCTGACGAAATTGATCCGACAACACATCGGACTCAAATTCTTCCTTGGCATTCCACCCGACAACTCCGGCCAGAAAAAACATTTTTCCTTCGGCAATAATGCCATTTGAATAGCCTTTCGGCCTCGGCCAGCCCGGAGGCAATATATGCTGCACGTCTGTCTCCTGTCCCTATCAACCACGGTTAAATAGGTATTTCAATACCAAAATACATTTTTATTAAATATTCACTTGCTAAAAATTATTTTATATCTAAAATAAATATCACGCAAGCTTTAAATACTACGTTGTTTATGATATATTATATTAGTTAAATAGTAAAATAATATAAATAGAAGCCCTTTTCCATTGTATATTTTGTTTCATAAAAAAATTTATTCTGGTTGGTGCAGGACATGAATTTCAAGTATAAAATAAAGTGACCGCAAGCGATTCGTGACAAGCTTATATAGATAAAAAATGGCCGATATAGATAAAGGATGAAAGAATGAAGATTGTAGTTTTGGGCGGTGGCCCTTCTGGTGTGTATCTTGCTATTTCCATGAAATTGAAAAACCCGGACCATGACATTACGGTTTATGAGCGCAACCGGGATGACGATACCTTTGGCTGGGGCGTGGTTTTTTCGGATCAGACCATGGAAAATCTGCGGGCCAATGATCCGGTCAGTGCCGAGGTCATGATTAGCGAGCTGATCCATTGGGATGATGTAGCTGTTCATCACAAAGGCGAGGTCATTCGCTCCGGCGGTCACGGTTTTATCGGCATTGGCCGCTTGCGTCTGTTGCAAATCCTGTTTGAACGGGCGCGGGAGCTTGGGGTCAAATTTCAATTTGAGACCGAGTTTGAGGTGGCCGATATTACCACGAGATTCAGCGATGCGGACCTGATCGTTGCCGCCGATGGCCTGAACAGCAAAATCCGCAATCATGACTTAAAGGCCTTTGACTGTGATATTGACATGCGGCCCAATAAATTCGTCTGGCTCGGCACCCATCAGCAGTTTGACGATGCCTTTACCTTCATCTTTGAAAAAACCGAGCATGGCTGGATCTGGGTTCATGCCTATCAGTTCGACAAAGATACCTCCACCTTCATCGTGGAATGCAGTACGGAAACCTATAATTCATTTGGCTTTGAACATATGGATCATAAGGAGAGTGCCGAAACCTGCCGCAAAATTTTCGAGAAATATCTGGGCGGTCATGACCTGATGACCAAATCGGCCCATATCCGGGGGTCTGCGTGGATCAACTTCCCGCGCGTTCTATGTCATACTTGGGTCAAGGACAATGTGGTTCTGATCGGCGATGCGGCTCATACGGCCCATTTCTCCATCGGTTCCGGCACCAAGCTCGGTTTTGAGGATGCCATCAGTCTGGCCGATCACCTCAACAGCGGTGAGGGCGTTGATGAGGCCCTGAAAGCCTATCAGGATGAGCGGGAGCTGGAAGCGTTGAAATTACAAAGTGCCGCCCGTAATTCCATGGGCTGGTTTGAGGAAATTGAACGTTATCTGGATTATGATCCCCAGCATTTCGCCTATGCCCTGCTCACCCGATCACAACGGGTCAGCCATGAGAATTTGCGCCTGCGCGACAAGGCGTGGCTGGAAGGAGTGGAGAAAGATTTTGCTGCCAAGGCTTTGGGTCATCCGGTGGACAAGCCGGTGCCGCCCATGTTTACCCCCTATAAATTACGGGATATGGAATTGCAAAACCGGGTAGTGATCTCCCCCATGTCCATGTATTCGGCCAAAGACGGGCTGATCAATGACTTTCATTTCGTTCATTACGGCGCCCGGGCCATGGGCGGGGCGGCCCTGATGTATACGGAAATGACCGACATCTCTGCCGATGGCCGCATCACGCCGGGCTGCGCGGGGATCTATACGGATAAGCAGGAAGCGGCCTGGAGGCGAGTGGTGGACTATACCCATCAGTTCAGCCCCTGCAAAATTGCCATTCAGCTGGGCCATGCGGGACGCAAAGGCTCCACCAAGGTGGGCTGGGAAGGCTATGACATGCCGCTGGACGAGGGCAATTGGGAGCTGATTGCTCCGTCGCCAATCAAATGGGATAAGGTAAATCAGACCCCACGCGCCATGGAGGCCGCCGACTTTGAACGGGTGCTTAATGATTTTGTTGCCGCCACCAAAAGGTCGCACGCCGCCGGTTTTGATATGGTGGAGCTTCATGCCGGGCATGGTTATCTGCTATCCTCTTTCATCACCCCGGTCAGCAACCAGCGTACCGATGAATATGGCGGTTCACTGGAAAACCGCCTGCGCTTTCCGCTGGCTGTCTTCCGGGCCATGCGCGATGTCTGGCCTGCTGCCAAGCCCATGTCTGTGCGCATATCCTCTACCGATTGGGTCGGCGACAAGGGCGTAACGCCGGAAGAGGCGGTGCTGATTGCCAAGGCCTTTGCCGATGCGGGGGCCGACATCATTGATGTATCCACCGGACAGACGTTGCCCGTGGATCAGGTCAACCCGGTCTTTGGCCGCATGTTCCAGACCCCCATGTCGGACCGTATCCGCAACGAAGCCAAGGTAGCCACCATGGCCGTGGGGAATATCTATGAAACCGATCATGTGAACAGCATCCTTGCCGCTGGCCGCGCCGACCTTGTATTGCTGGCCCGGCCCCATCTGATGGACCCCAACTGGACCATTCGCAGTGCGGCGGAGCTGGAATATCGCGGCGATGCGGTGACGGTGCCCAAACAATATATAACCGCCTATACCCAGCTTGAAACCAACCTGAAACGGGCGGCGGAAATGGCCCTGAATGCGTAAATGGCCCTGAATATGTAAAGGAATATCCATGACAAGAAAACATGCGGTAGTCACTGGCGGCGGACGCGGAATTGGTGCCGCTATTGCAGATAGTCTGGCCAATGCCGGGGCCAATGTGACCATCATGGGCCGCAATGAGCAGATTCTGCTGGATAAAGCAAAAACCCTGTCCAGCGGCTATGCCGTCGCCTGTGACATTACGGACGGGGACTCTGTGACCACAGCCTTTGCCGCCGCCACGGCCAAATTCGGACAAGTGGATATTCTGATCAATAACGCAGGCGCGGCCCGGTCCCTGCCCTTTCTAAAGGGTGACCGCGCCCATCTGCAAGCCATGCTGGATGTGAATTTGATCGGTCCTTACCTTTGTATTCATGCCGTTTTGCAAGAAATGATAGACAAAGGGCAGGGGAGGATTATAAATATTGCCAGTACTGCCGCGCTGAAGGGCTATCGTTATGTCACGGCCTATTGTGCCGCCAAACATGCTATATTGGGTCTGACCCGGTCTCTGGCTCTGGAAATGGCGACAAAGGGCGTGACGGTAAATGCGGTTTGTCCCGGATTTACCAACACGGACATCGCCCGTGATGCCATCCAGAATATTATGGCCAAGACCGGCAGGACTAAGGATCAGGCAATCGCGGAACTGACTATTCATAACCCGCAAAAACGCCTGATAGAGCCAGAGGAAGTGGCCGCTACGGTCGCCTGGTTATGCCAGGACAGCGCCGCTTCCATAACGGGCCAAGCCATTGCCGTTGACGGTGGGGAGGTCATGTAAAGGGATAATAAAAGAATGCCAGATACTGCCGATAACCCGCCTATTGAGGATGACAGTGACACCAGAAAACTAGGCCTGTGGCTCCGCCTGATCACCAACACCAATATCATCGAAAAGGAAATCAGAAACCTGTTTCGATCTGAATTCAAGGTGACATTACCCCGGTTTGACCTCATGTCGGCCCTCTACCGGGAACCGGGTGGCCTGACCATGGGCGAACTGTCCCGGAAACTGCTGGTCTCTAACGGCAATGTTACAGGCATTGTGGAAAGGCTGCAAAAAGAAGGACTGGTAAAACGCTGGTCCCTGCCCACGGACCGCCGCATATACAGCGTCGGCCTGACCCCCAAGGGCCGCACGGATTTCAAGGTCATGGCCGACCGGCACAAGGAATGGGTCGCCGATATTTTGAGCGACCTGAATGAGGATGACGTCCTGCCCATGATTGCCCTGCTGGATAATCTGCGGGAGGCATTGAAAAACAGAAAAGAGGATAAATAGATGAAACTGGCAGGTTTGAAACCAAAGCATTTTTTATGGCAGATGGACGGCGAAGTCGCCATCATCAGGCTGAATCGGCCGGACCGCAAAAACCCGCTGACCTTTGAAAGCTATGCCGAGCTGCGTGATACTTTTCGTGATATGGTTTATGCCGATGATGTGAAGGCCGTGGTCTTCGCCAGCAACGGCGGCAATTTCTGTTCCGGCGGCGATGTCCATGACATTATCGGCCCCCTGCTCGACAAGGATATGAAAGGCCTGCTGGATTTCACCCGCATGACCGGTGATCTTGTCAAGGCCATGATCAATTGCAAAGTCCCCATCATTGCCGCGACCGAGGGCATTTGCGTCGGCGCCGGGGCCATGGTCTCACTGGCCTCAGATATTCGTTTCGCCTCCCCTGACTGCAAGACCGCATTTCTGTTTACCCGGGTAGGCCTTGCGGGCTGTGACATGGGGGCCTGCGCCATGCTGCCCCGCGCCATTGGCCAGTCCCGCGCCGCCGATCTGCTCTATACGGGCCGGGCCATGAGCGCCGAGGAAGGCGAGAGATGGGGCTATTTCAACCGTGTTGTGGAATCCGATGATCTGTTTGATGAGGCCCTGAAATACGCCAAGCGCCTTGCCGGCGGACCAAATTTCGGCCATATGATGACCAAGACCATGCTGGTTCAGGAATGGAGCATGCCCCTGGACATGGCCATAGAGGCCGAGGCCCAGACACAGGCCATCTGTATGCAAACGCAAGACTTTCGCCGGGCTTACGATGCCTTTGTTGCCAAGGAAAAACCGGCCTTCAAGGGGGATTGATCATGGATAGCACCTATCTGGACTGGCCGTTCCTTAGCCCCCATCACAAACAGCTCGCCCTTGATCTGAATGTCTGGTGCGCGGAAAACCTCAATGACCTGTCCCACGCGCGTGCCGATGCCGATGATGTCTGCCGCACCCTAGTTAGCCGCCTTGGTCGGTCCGGATGGTTACGCTATGCGGTGCCCAAGGCCTACGGCGGTATTCATGACAAGCTGGATGTGCGGTCATTATGCCTGATCCGGGAAACACTGGCCCGCCATGACGGGCTGGCGGACTTTGCCTTTGCCATGCAGGGGTTGGGCAGTGGCACCCTGTCGCTCTTTGGCTCGGAAGACCAGAAATCAGCCTATCTCACCGCCGTCGGGCGCGGGGACAAGATCGCCGCCTTTGCCCTGTCAGAACCCAATGCCGGGTCCGATGTGGCGGCCATGAGCACCTGTTACCGGGAAGACGGTGATGACCTGATTCTCAACGGCTGCAAGACATGGATTTCCAACGGCGGCATTGCGGATTATTACACGGTCTTTGCCCGAATAGAGGGCAGCAACGGCACCAAAGGCATTTCCGCCATCCTTGTGGATGCGGATACGCCGGGGTTAGAGATTGCCGAAAAAATTGAGGTTACCGCCCCGCACCCGCTGGCGAAACTGGTCTTTAAAGACTGCCGGGTGCCAAAATCAGCCCTGATCGGAGAGGCGGGCCGGGGTTTTAAATATGCCATGGCCACATTGGATATTTTCCGCACCACCGTTGGCGCGGCCTCCATGGGCTTTGCCAAGCGCGCCATGGATGAGGCGGCAAAGCGTGCCACCAGCCGCCAGATGTTCGGCGCCCCCATGACCAACCTTCAGATCATCCAAAGCAAGATTGGTGATATGGCACTGAATATTGATGCCAGCGCGTTGCTGATCTACCGGGCCGCATGGGTCAAGGATTGCGTGGCCGACCGGGTCACCCGCGAGGCGGCCATGGCCAAACTTTACGCCACCGAAGCCGCCCAGAAAATCATTGATGACGCCATCCAGATTTTTGGCGGGCAGGGCGTGGTGTTCGGTGAAACAGTGGAAAAACTCTATCGGGAGGTACGGTCTTTGCGCATTTACGAAGGGGCGTCAGAAGTTCAGAAAATTATCATCGCAGGACAGGCCTTAATCCCTTATCAGCTGGATCAATAATATGATGAGCGCCTATGAGGATAGTTTCGCAGCGGCGCAGATGCCCCGGAAAGATGCCTTGCCGGACTTCATCCATGGCCTGCCCTGCCTTGACTATCCAGATCGGTTGAATGCGGCGGTAGAACTGCTGGATAAGAATATAGCCGCCGGGCGCGGGGATAAAACCGCCATTCTGACTCCCACGGAAAGCTGGACCTACCAAGACGTTTTTGAAAAATCCAATCAGATCGCCCATATACTGGTTAAAGATATGGGCCTGAAAAGCGGCAACCGGGTGCTGCTGCGCGCCGCCAATAATCCCATGATGGTCGCCTGCTGGTTTGCGGTGCTAAAGGCCGGGGGCATTGCCGTCGCCACCATGCCCTTGCTCAGGGCCCGTGACCTGATCCCGGTGATTGACAAGGCACAGGTGAGTTTTGCCCTCTGTGATGAGCGACTCGTCCAAGAATTGAAAGACGCGCAAAAGGCGACCCCGGTTTTAAGTCATATGCTCTGTTTTGATGACCTGAAAGAGCGGATGACCGGCCAGCCCAAAAGCTTTACCCCGGTGGGCACATGGTCAAAGGACATCGCCCTGATCGCCTTTACCAGCGGCACCACGGGCCAGCCCAAGGGGTGCCTGCATTTCCATGAGGACATCATGTCCATGTGTCATCTGGTGGGCGATCGTCTGCTGGGTATCGGGGCGGATGATATTATTATCGGCAGCCCACCATTGGCCTTTACCTTTGGCCTTGGGGCCTTGCTGGCCTTTCCCTTTTTCGCCGGAGCGACCACGGTGTTGCTGGAAGACGGTTCGCCGGATGTTTATCTGGCCGCCATCGCCCGCTTTCGCGCCACATGGAGCTTCACCGCCCCCACCGCTTACCGCGCCATGCTGCCCAAGGTGATGGATTATGACCTGTCCTGCCTCAAGGCCTGTGTCTCTGCGGGCGAGCATCTGCCTCTGCCGACCTTTCAGGCATGGCAGACGGCCACCCGGCTAAAGCTCATCGACGGCATTGGGGCCACGGAGATGATCCATATCTTCATCTCCGCCACCGGTGAGGACATTCGGCCCGGGGCCACAGGCAAAGTCATTGACGGCTATCAGGCCTGTATTCTGGACGAAGATAACAATCCTCTGCCTGACGGCACTGTGGGGCGGCTGGCCATCAAGGGACCGACCGGGTGCAAATATCTGGGCGATGAACGCCAAAGCGTCTATGTGCGGGATGGCTGGAATGTGACGGGCGATGCTTACCGCCGGGATGCGGACGGCTATTACTGGTTTCAGGCGCGCGGCGATGACATGATCGTATCGTCGGGCTATAACATCGGCGGTCCGGAGGTTGAGGAAGCCCTGCTTGATCATCCGGCGGTGGCCGAATGTGCCGTCGTGGCGTCACCGGATACGGCCCGGGGTCAGATCGTCAAAGCCTTTATCGTCCTCTCCCCGGATTATATGGCCCCGGATTATAAGGCCCATGCAGATTTGATCATAGAGTTGCAAAAATTTGTCAAACAAGCCATCGCCCCCTATAAATACCCCCGCGCCATCGAATTTGTGAATAGCCTGCCCAAAACCGAAACCGGAAAAATACAGCGGTTTATCCTGCGTCAGAAAGAACAAAAAAAGTTATAAGGGGATTTATTTTGCCCTACCACTATCCCCTGCGTCATCCTCGGGCTTGACCCGGGGATCCAGAGAATAGCTGTGTAATATTTTTACCCTTATATCCGGCAGCGGTCTGGATTACCGCCTTCGCGGTAATGACATTGAATAAATAACGCGTATCAGAAAGAAATATCTTCGTCTTCGGCCAGCAGGTAGCGTTCCATTTTTTCCCGGATGTCATCGGGGATGCGGGCGGATTTGATTTTCTTATGCTCGACCCAGACAATGCTTTGGCGGGTGAGGAAGCGCAATTCATCCTTGCAGGAGGTTACGATGGACAGGTCAATACGGCTGCGGCCAATCTTTGTCACGCCGATGGCAAAGGTCAACCGGTCGTTCAGATAGCTGGGGTTGCGGAAGCTGCTTTCCAGATGGGCCATGGGCACCGCCCAACCGTCCGAAAACATCTTAGGATAGGGATATTCCAGCCCCTCCTCAAACCAGATTTCACTGGCCTGATTGATCATTTCATAATAGCGGGGGTAATAAACAATCCCGGCGGGGTCCACATGATTGAAGCGAACGACTATTTCAGTTGTGAAGCGCGGCATTATTTTGTAAATTCCTGTTTGGCTATTTTATCTAAGGATCATAGAGATGAAAAATATTTTCGTACAGATTAAATGTGACCTTGGCAAGGTTTATGATGTTGCCGAGTATATTGTTGACCATTTGGAAGAAACCGAAGAGGTCTATTCCGTGTCCGGTGCGTTTGATCTGATGATGAAACTTCACCTAGAAGAGGATGAGGATATTGGCCGCTATATCAATGACCGGGTTCAGACCATTCCCGGCATCAAGGACACCTTCACCCTGATGGCCTATAAAGCCTTTATGTGAAAAAATTACTTAAGTCCTGAAATTTCTTGATCTGGGTCAGGGTTATTACCGCCGGATATGGCATATGGAACCCCATGACAACACAACAGAATATAGCGGCAGAAGAAAAGCCGCGCCGCCTGCCCCGCTATACCAGCTATCCCACCGCGCTGGAGTTTGGTAGTCTTGGCCCGGCCCAATATAAAGACTGGCTGAAAGCCCTGCCCGATGGTGAGCCGATCAGCCTGTATTTTCACATTCCCTTTTGTGAGAAATTATGCTGGTTCTGTGGCTGCTTTACCAAAATATCCAACACTATGGCACCGGTGGCCCGCTATCTTGAGATTTTAAAGACGGAGATTGACCTGATCGGGCAAATCACAGGCCGCAAGAAAATCAGCCATATCCATTTTGGCGGTGGCTCACCCACCATCATATCCGCGCCGCAGTTCCGGGAGCTTATGGCCCGGGTCAAGGCTAATTTTGACCTGTTGCGGGCGGCGGAAATCGCCGTGGAAATTGACCCGCGCACCTGTTCTGAGGAAAAGGTCAAGGCCTATGCCGCAAGCGGCGTGAACCGGGTGAGCCTTGGCATACAGGATTTCAATCCGGCGGTGCAGGAGGCCATAAACCGTATCCAGTCCGAGGAACTGATCGCAGAGAATCTGCGCTGGTTTCGGGAGGCCGGGATCACCAACATTAATTTTGACCTGATTTACGGCATGCCACGCCAGACCTTAGGCACCATCGCGGAAACCGTGGCCAAGACCGTAGCCTTCAAACCGTCCCGCATCGCCCTGTTCGGCTATGCCCATGTGCCTTGGCTGAAAAAGCATCAGCAGATGATGGATAAACACCATCTGCCGGAACAGGCCGAACGGCAGGCCATGTTTGATCTGGCCAGCGCGCAATTGCAACAGGCCGGATATAAGGCCATTGGCCTTGACCATTTCGCCTTGCCGGGGGACAGTCTTTTGATCGCCCGTGATGAAGGGCGCATGAAACGGAATTTTCAGGGCTATAGCGCCGATCCGGCCACGACCCTGATCGGCTTCGGGGCCTCTGCCATCGGGTCATTGCCCGGCGGCTATGCCCAGAACAGCCCGGACCTGAAAGCCTATGCCGAAATGGTGGGCGAGGGCCAGATTCCAGCCCGGCGTGGTTTGAGCGTAACGCCCCTTGATATTATGATCCGGGATGTGATCTCTCACCTGATGAGCCATTTTGCCGTTGACCCCGATGCTATCGCATCGCAACATGGCATCCGCTATGATTTCTCGCGGGAGCGGGCCGACCTTGAGAAATTAAGCGCAGTGGGTTATGTGAAACGGCAAGGGGATAGCTATCAGATCACCAAGGCGGGTCAGCCGTTTCTGCGGGCCATTGCCACCCTGTTCGACCATTATTTCCCTCAAGATACATCGGGCATCATTGACCGCTGCGTTCATGAGAGTGAGGGTTAAGGATTAGGAGACGCAGGTATAGGCCTGCATCTCCTGATAAAATTACCTTAGAAGTTTCTGCGCAGTTGAACGCCATACTGGCGTGGTTCACCGAAAACGGTAACCGGAACGTTAATATCCGCGGCTCCTGTCGCATTTCTGCCCACTGTTTTATAGGTGGCATAACGGTTATCCGTCAGATTCTTGCCATAGATTGAGATTTCCCATAGCTCATCGGATGTTGTAAAGGAAACACGCGCATTGAGAAGCGTATAGGTATCTGCCCGGAATTGCGGCAGGTTATTACGTTTAAAATCAACCGTACTGCGATAGGCATAATCACCGCGAATGGTCACGTAACCCGCGTCCCCAACATCCGCCGTATATTGCGCCCCGAATGAATAGGTCCATTCCGGTGAATTGGCCAGTCTGTTGCCAGAGAAATCAACGCCGCTTTCAAAGAAAACGTCATATTTGGCGTCCAGATAGGCCAAGCTTGCATTAATATCAAGTCCGGGTGCGGCGCGGGCAATAAGTTCGACCTCAACCCCTTTCACGCTGGCCTGACCAGCATTGCTTGTCGTAGCAACGCCGCCAACAAATTCCACCACTTGAAGATTGGTATAATCATAGTTGAACACACCGATACTACCGCGCAGGCGTTTGTCGAACAATGTTGCCTTCAGGCCGGCTTCATAGCTCCAGAGGTTTTCCGGATCAAAAGCACCCGCATCACCAAGCTGGAAACCGCCTGATTTAAATCCGCGTGTTGCGGAGATATAGGCCATTATATCTTCGGTTACATCATAATCCACGGCAAAGCGCGGCGTCCATGCTGTCCAGTCAGCCGTTGGTGAACCACTGTCCACTTCCGCGCTATTCACTGTTGTTGAGAAATTATAACTCTTTTTCTCATAGTTAAACCGCAAACCGCCGGTAACCCGCAGACGGTCCGTCAGGCTATAGGTTGCCTGACCGAACAGGGCATAGGCGTTGGTGATGTTGCGCTCTGTAATATTGATTTTAGGATTCTGAAATAGAATATCAATGCCGCCATTTCCGTCTTCATTCAGGAAGAACATACCCACAATCCACTCAAGGCGATCCGGATTGGTGTTGGATAATTGCAATTCCTGGGTAAAGGAACGGGATTCTTCCTGAAACCCGATGTCAAAAAGAAACAGGTCCGTGGCATCCGCATCAATCACCTGATCAACCGTACTTTCCCGGTAGGATGATATGGATTTAAAGCTAAATTCATCGCCGCTCCAGGCTGCTGTTGCCGATACGCCCCAAACATCGGTATTACTGACCGGTTTAGTATCAAACGCAACGCCGTATTTACTTGTCGGAATTGTGGCTCCGGCGTCAATAATATCCTGAGCGTAGGATGTACGAATAGCCGGAAATCCGGTTTCACGTTCTTTATTGAAATCACCGCGCAGGGTTAATTCAAAATTCTCTGCCAAATCGATGGCAAGGGTTGCCCGACCGGCAAATGAGTCCTGATCCTGATATTTATCACCGGTTACTATATCCGTATAAATCCCGTCCCGGCTGTTTTTAAGCAACGTGAGGCGGCCCCTGACCTTATCGGTAAGGGCACCGGAAACTGTCCCGCTTACGGTGAATTTATTAAATCGGCCGTAAGTTGCAGCGATAGAGCCTTCAAGTTCTTCGCTGGGGGCTTTTGAAATGATATTCAACGCGCCGCCAGTAGAATTTCGGCCAAACAGAACGCCCTGTGGGCCCCGGAGCAATTCAATCCGTTCCACATCAAACATATCCTGATAACCGGTTGTTGGGCGCGGCTGATATATGCCGTCAAAATATATAGTTGAGCTGGGATCTGTGGCCACACCAAACGCTGATGTTCCAATACCGCGAATATTGACAATCGCCATGGAATCATTGGTGACGGTAATGCCGGGCACAAAAAATTGCAAATCTTCAATATTGCGAATGCCGACTTTCGCCATCATATCGCCAGACATGGCGCTGATGCTGAGCGGCGTGTCCTGAATATTGGATTCCCGCTTTTGCGCGGTCACCATTATTTCTTCCAGAAAAACCTCGTTCTTGTTTTCCTCTTCTGCCAGTGCATTGGCCTGCGCACCCATTGATGCGGCCAATACCGATGCCGTCGCAAGCATATTCGGCTTTATTTTAAATTTTTTAAAGCTTCCAAAATATTTCAATTTTCTCTCCTGGATTTCCTGTATGAGTTCGGGCATTGCCTTAATGGCAATAACGCCTTCTTCGGTTACAGTTGCAATCAAGCCAGTTCCTGATAGCATCAAATCCAGTGCCATTTGCAGGGTGTGTTTCCCCGCGATACTGTTGACCTCCACATATTTTACGACATCTGCGGGGAAAAGGACGAGTGCGTTATATTGACGTCCAATATCAATCAAGGCTTTATCCGCGGTTACGCGGTTGATGATGACTGTTCTTTCCTCCACAGGCGCCGCAGAAACATATGAACCAGATGCACTCATTATAATTATGACATACATCGCCATCTGATATATGGAACAGAATTTACCAAATCTACCAATGGTTGATTTCACTAAATCCAGCTCATTTTGCAGTAACCTTGAGTATAAAGAGCGCACTGTGGACAAAATCCTCTAGAAAAAATAAAAATAAATTTTTAAGTTTTTGTTGGTGGTTAGAAATTATGACTTGGGCCAGATCAAAACCCTTTCATATATCCTAATAAGTGGAAAAGAAATATGATACGTCGGTTGTTAAATATCAATAATGATTAAACAGGGTAATAATAGTTCTATATTCCCTCCTTAGGTTTAGTCTGGCGATATAGATAAATGGTATTTTCATCCACATGACGAGCATGCAGATCAAACGACAGTTCCAGAGCACTAAGCAGAGCCTGTATTTCCCCGGTTTTAAACAACCCGCCAACACGCAGGTCTTCAAGCGTCGGGTCAATCAGGATAATTTTTACGTCCGTATATCTTGAGACCTCCTGAATCACATAAAAGAGTGAATCATCCTTGAATTTCAAAATTCCGTCCCGCCAGGATAACTGACGTTCAATAACGTCTTGTGCGACCTTTGCAATCGTAACATCCCCCTTGTCCACCACCATTTTCTCATTTGGCTCAAGGACGGCTAAAATCTCTTGCTCAGGGTCACTGGTATTATCTGCCCCGGTCGGGTTAGGTACCGCAGGGGAGACAACAACTACCCCCTCTGTTACCGTGATATTCACGCCGGCCTCTGTCAAGCGCACATCAAATGCTGTCCCCACCGCCGTAATTTTTTTTTCATCCGCAATCACATCAAAAGGCCGGGCCGGGTCGTGCGCCACCTCAAAATGAACCTCGCCCTTCAACAGATGGATAACCCTTCTGGACGGTTTATATTCCACCTCTATCGCGCTGCCGGTATTCAGATGCACCGTAGAGCCATCCGCCATTTTGAACTGTGCCTGCTCCCCCAGTTTAGTGGAATAGGTAACAGATGTCGTTGCAACATCTGGTGTGGTCTGGCCCGCATAATCACCTGCGGTCAAATAAAATATAATGGCAAAGACCACCGCCACCGGTGCCGCCAGCCGGATAAAAAACTTGCCAAACAGCATAGATAACAATGACCACCAGGAATATTTATAGACAACTTTTTCTGCCTCATTGGCCTTAATCAACATGTCATCTATTGATACCCAAACGGACGCATATTCTTTTAATACGCGGGCATGGGCCGGGCTTCGTTCGGTCCATTCCCGCAGGGCCGCCCGATCCTCATCACTCAAGTCGCCATTTTCTAGCTGCAACACCCAGGAAGCAGCCTCAACGGCAATTGCTTCTGAATCAAATTCTTTTCGTTGCACCAGTTTGTCTTTCATCTGTTTTTTTCACACGGGTTTTCAATTCAACCAGTTTCTGATTCGCACCGACCGAATAACCTTTGGATTTCATTTCACTTACCGTTCGCCGCATCGCTGCTATTAAATGTTTTTCTACCGTACTTTCAGCAATATTCATTTTTCGGGCTATTTCCCTTTGTGACAAGCCCATCACTTTTTTTAATAAAAACGCCTGTCTGCATTTGGTTGGCAGGGACTGTGCCGCTTCCATAAAGCTTTCCAGCTTCATAGTATAATGCAATTTATCGTCCGCGCCCGCCTCATCCGAAGACGGCTCAAAGGACGTAATATCATCAAGGCTGTTAATTCTGGCCTTGGTCCGCCGCGCCACATCCTTGAGCGCCACATTTCGGGCAACTTTAAAAAAATAGCCTTTTACCGACTTGATCTCGGTCTTATAGGATTGCGAACAGACCAGCATATAGGTTTGTTGAAGAATATCCTCCACATCCTCTGGCCGCACAATCACCCGGGCAATTGACGATGCCAGTGCTGACTTTATTTCCATAAAAGCAGCCAGAACAAAATTGTTCTTTTTGTCCGTTATCGACATTCTATCACGCAATATACCTGCCCTTGACCATAGAAAAAACATTACCGTATGTTTTGTAAAGAGCTTTCACAGTCAATAATCCTCCATATCTTTTATAAATTTTTCGGTAAATCCAATAAAAAATGCTGTTATCCCATTATCCACCCACATGGGTGGTAAGCTTTGACAACAGGCGATCAAGCTGATTTTGTTCTTCCTGACTTAATATATCCCGCAAAGAATTTTCATATTCAATCACCAGAGGTTCTATCTGATGATATATGTCCCCGCCCTTTTTGGTCAAATTCAGCACCGAACGGCGGCGGTCTTCGCTTGAGAATACTTTATGGACCAAACCCTTGTCACACAAGCCCTTTATGGCGCGGCTGACGGCCACCTTGTCCATGGCGGTCTTTTCACCGGTTTTTGCCGCCGAAATATTGGGATGACGGGACAGATTGGCCAGCACCTTCCATTCATGGGGCGTGATGTCAAACTGTTCTGAATAAAGCCGGGCCAGTTTGCGGCTGATGACATTGGTCAGAAAAGACAGCCGGTAGGGTAAAAAACGCTCCAGCACCAGTTTATCATTTTCGCCGTCCGCCATATGTCACTTTCCTTAATAACTTTAATTTCTTGAAATAAGTTTCATATGTAACTATAATAATGTCATTACAAATTGAAAAAAATAAAAAAACCTTCACAATGATATTTGAAACAGATGGAATTTACCAATGAAATTAGCATCCCTGAAACAAGACCGTGACGGAAAACTTGTTGTCGTATCAAAAGACCTGAGCACTTATGTCTCTGCCGAGGCCATTGCCCCCACCATGCAGGCCGCCCTGGATGACTGGGCAACCAATGAAAGCAAATTGCGCGCGCTCTATGATGACCTGAATGCAGGAAAGCTTAAAGGCCAGCCCTTTAACCCGGTGGATTGTGCGGCCCCGCTGCCCCGGTCCTATCACTGGGTGGATGGCAGTGCTTACGTAACCCATGTGGAATTGGTGCGTAAAGCGCGCGGCGCTGACTTGCCGGAAAGCTTCTGGTCTGATCCGCTGGTCTATATGGGCGCATCTGATGCCTTCATCGGGCCGTGTGATGATATAGAGGTGGAATCAGAAGATTGGGGCATCGATTTCGAGGCCGAAGTGGCCGTGATCACCGATGATGTGCCCGCCGGGGTTAGTGTGGAAGACGCCAAAGGCCATATTAAACTGCTGGCCATCCTCAATGACGTTTCCCTACGCAACCTCATTCCAGGCGAACTGGCGAAGCAATTTGGTTTTTACCAGTCCAAGCCCTGGACCTCCTTTTCGCCGGTCTTTGTCACCCCCGATGAATTGGGCGATGCCTGGGACGGCACCAAGGTCAGCCTGCCCCTTCATGCCATCCTGAACGGCCGGACCGTGGGCAGCCCCAATGCGGGCGTAGACATGACCTTTGACTTTACCCAGCTGATCAATCATGTGGCCAAGTCACGGTCATTGATGGCGGGCACGGTCATTGGCTCCGGCACCGTATCCAACAAAGGCTCCAAGGACGGCTCCTGCTGTCTGGCCGAGGTACGCTGCCTTGAAACCATTGCTGACGGCAAGCCATCCACCCCCTTTATGAGCTTTGGCGACCGGGTTGAAATTGATATGCTGGACAGCGACGGCAAGACAATCTTTGGCCGCATTGATCAAAAAGTAAAACAATATACGCCTTAGGGCCTGAGGGACAGGATACTATGGAACTTTACGGATATTTCAGATCCTCCACCGCGTACCGCATACGGATCGCCATCAACCTTAAAAAGCTGGAGTGCACCCATATCCCCCTGTCCATTCTGGGCGGGGAGCATAAGAGCGACGCCTATCTGAAGAAAAATCCACAAGGCTTTGTTCCTTACCTGACTGACGGTGATGTGGCCATGGGCCAGTCCATGGCCATGCTGGAATATCTGGAGGAGACCTATCCTGATCCGGCCCTATTGCCCAAGGATGCCCAAGGCCGGGCGCGGGTGCGCCAATTGTCCGGTATCATCGCCTGTGACATTCATCCGGTGGATAACCTGCGGGTGCTGAAATATATCGTCGGCGAATTTGGGGCCAGTGACGCGCAGAAAACCGCCTGGTATCACCATTGGATTCTGGAAGGTTTCAAGGCCTTTGAAATCCTGCTGGAAAGAGGGCCATCCGGGGATTTCTGTCACGGGGATCAGGTCACATTCGCCGATATTTGTCTAGTGCCGCAAGTCTATAATGCCCAGCGGTTTAACTGCCCGCTGGACGATTTTCCCCATATCCTGCGCATCACCGATACCTGTAACAAATTGGCGGCCTTCAAGGATGCCCTGCCGGAGAATCAGGAGGACGCCCTGTGAAAAACCTGTTTGACATCGCCGGGAAAGTTGCCGTGGTCACCGGGGGATCGCGCGGCATCGGGGCCATGATTGCCCGGGGTTTCGTGGAAAACGGGGCCAAGACCTATATCTGTTCCCGCACCATAGAGCAGGCCGCAGAAACCGCAGAGACCCTGTCTGAATACGGCGACTGCATTGCTTTTCAGGCGGATTTATCCAGCCTTGCCGGCATTGAAAAATTTGTCGGCGAGATTTCCGCGCGGGAAGAAAAGATTGATATTCTGGTCAATAATGCCGGGGCGGTCTGGGCCGCGCCCATTGACGACTTCCCGGAAAGTGGTTGGGATAAGGTGATGGACATCAATGTGAAAAGCGTGTTTTTCCTGACCCAGAAATTCCTGCCCTTGCTGAGAGAATCTTCTATGGGGCGGGTCATAAATATCGCCTCGGTCGATGGCCTGTCGGTGCCGCAATTTGAAACCTACAGCTATTCCGCCAGCAAGGCCGCCGTCATTCATATGACCCATGTTCTGGCCAAGCGTCTGGCCAAGGACAATATCACGGTCAACGCCATTGCCCCCGGCGCCTTTCCCAGTGAGATGACCAAGGTTGTTCTGGCCCGTCATAAACAGATGATGCTGGATCAGGTGCCACTGGGCCGGATTGGCGAGCCGGAGGATATGGCCGGGGCCGCCATTTATCTGGCCAGTCGGGCGAGCGCATATGTAACCGGCATTACCCTGACCGTTGACGGGGGCTGGACCGGCACCCTGTAAGGAAAGAACACCCCGCCCCATGGCCAAATCCATTATGTTTCAGGGCACCGGGTCCGATGTGGGGAAATCACTGATCGTGGCTGGCCTATGCCGGGCCTACCATCGCCGGGGACTAAAAGTCCTGCCCTTCAAGCCTCAGAATATGTCCAATAATGCCGCCGTGACCGCAGACGGCGGCGAGATAGGCCGCGCCCAATGGTTACAGGCATTGGCCTGCGGTGTATCCCCCACGGTTCATATGAATCCCGTTCTGCTAAAACCCCAATCGGACAAAGGGGCGCAGGTCGTGGTGCATGGCAAGGTCCGGGGACAATATATGGCCCGGGATTATCAGGGGGCCAAAGCAAATCTGCTAACCCCGGTGATGGAAAGTTTTGACCAGCTGAAGCAGGAGGCGGACCTTATCCTTGTGGAGGGGGCAGGCAGTCCGGCAGAGGTTAATCTGCGCCAGAATGATATTGCCAATATGGGCTTTGCCACCAAAGCCGGATGCCCTGTTATTCTGATCGGTGATATAGACCGGGGCGGCGTGATTGCCAGCATTGTCGGCACCGAAAAATTACTGGCTCCGGAAGACCATCGTATGATCGCGGGCTTTCTGATCAATAAATTTCGCGGTGACATCAGCCTTTTCGATGATGGCTTGAAAATCACTGAACAAGAATCCGGCTGGCGGTCCTTCGGGGTCGTACCTTTCCTGCCCGCTGTGGCGATGCTGCCCGCCGAGGATGCGGTATCTCTGTCCCGGCCACCGGACCGATTGAGCGGACATATTCATATTGCCGTCCCCATGCTGTCGCGCATTTCAAACTTTGATGATTTTGATCCTTTAAAGATGGAACAGGATGTCTTTCTGGACATGGTCCCGCCGGGGCGGCCTATACCCGCCGCCGCTGACCTGATTATCCTGCCCGGGACAAAATCGACCATCGCCGACCTGCTGTTCCTGCGGGCGCAGGGCTGGGACATTGATATTATGAGCCACTATCGGCAGGGCGGCAGGGTCATGGGTATCTGCGGCGGTTATCAAATGCTGGGCCGGACCCTGTCGGACCCGGCGGGCATTGAAGGAACAGCCACCACCATAAAGGGGCTTGGCCTACTGGATGTGACCACCACCATTACCGGTGACAAACGGCTTGACCAGATCACGGGCCGCTACGCCCCGCTGAACATGACTGTCCGGGGATATGAAATGCATATGGGCGAAACAAATGGGACAGATTGCGCCCGGCCCCTGCTTAATTTGCCCCATGGCCCGGACGGGGCTATTTCACCAGACGGGCGGGTGACGGGCTGCTATCTGCATGGCCTGTTCGCCGAAGATGATTTCCGCACGGCCTTTCTAGCTCAATTTCAGGACCGCAGTGCGAAGACCATCAATTATGACCATGCGGTACAGGATGTGCTCAACCAGCTGGCCGACCATCTGGAAAAACATCTCGACCTTGATGCCATCCTTTCGATAGCGAGATAACTACCTAATATTCTTATATATTTCTCGCGACTTACGGTTCATTGACAATCTTTGATATATTGGATTATAGAAGAGCTTGTCCCATTACATATGAGAAAAACTGCCCATGAGATATTTTGTTAAACCCATAATTCTGGTATTTTTTCTCCTCACAGCCTGCGCCCCCGCTGAGCCGGATACAGTATCTTTGATGATCGTAAATGTTTCTGTCATTAATCCTGTTGACGGAAAAACCCTGAGAAATAAAGATGTTATTATTAGCGCCGGGAAAATTTCTGCTATCCGGCCACATTCCGTAAAATATACACCTGACGCAACTATCCTTGATGGTACCGGAAAGTTTTTAGTGCCGGGCCTTATTGATGGCCATGTTCATACGGGAACAATAGCTGGACTATCCTTTGCCCAAAGCGAAAAATACCCGGAATTGACAAAAGCTTATTTTGCCCAACAACCCCGGAGCTTCCTCTATTTCGGCTTTACCACCGTTGTGGACCTTAACGGCAATCAGGAGAGCTTTGACCGGTTTGAAAAAGAGGAAATTCATCCGGACCTGTTTAATTGTGGACAGGCCCTGATACTTGAAGATGGCTATCCGGCGATCTTTGTCCCGCGAGAGGTGCGTCAATATGTCTTTCCCAACCAGCTATATGACCCGCGCATAAAGAACCATACCCCGGGCATTACTCAAAAGCGCAATACGGTTAAAAATGCCGTACAAAAGGTTAAAGATCAAGGTGGTATTTGTGTCAAAACATTCCATGAAGACGGTTTTGCCAAAAGCATATGGCCCGTGCCGACGGCGGAAATGCTTGCCCGGATTCGGGCAGAAAGTACCAGACAAAATTTACCTCTGCTGATCCATGCCAACAGCTATGACAGCACCCGCGCCGCCGTAATAGCCGGTGCAGATGCTGTGGCCCATGGCCTATGGAATTGGGACCAATTCGCCGACGAAAAACAGTTGCCGCGAGAACTGATGGGAATCCTTGACCAGATGATCGCGCGTAATGTAGCCCAGATGGGCAGTCTTCAAACCATTGCCGGACTTCGGGATTTATTTGATGATTCTTATCTGAACCGCCCACAGGTGGCAACTGTCCTGCCCCCGGCTTACCTTGACCAGTTGAAACGTCCACAGGGACGCTGGTACAGAGATGACCTCGTCAACGGCTATCCTACAAATATGAATGACGATGACATCGTCCGCCGCCTTGACAATGTTCTGAGCCATGGGCAACAGGCGCAAAAATATTTTTATGACCGTGGGGGCAGGGTCCTATTCGGTTCCGATACGCCCTCCGGACCACTCGCCACCAATATTCCCGGCTATAATGGTTATCTTGAATTAAGCCGCATGGCGGACACGGGTCTGTCCTTGCCGGATATTTTAAAAAGTGCCACCATCACCAATGCCCGTTTTTTCGGACTAGATAAACAATACGGTACAGTTGAAGTCGGCAAATTGGCTAATTTATTGCTCATGTCAAAAAACCCGCTGGAAACTATTGAAGCCTATGATGCCATAGATCAGGTCATCCTGCACGGGCAGGTCATTGACAGGACAAGCCTCAAAGCAAAATGATTACAACCTGTCAATCACCGCCGCGATGGCGTCGAGGTTGGACCGGCCCAGTTTACGGCAGCGTTCCGGGGACCATCCATAGGTTACGTCGGGGCTGTCTTTTGTGTCTTTGAACGGCATTTCTAGGGTCATGGAAACGGCCTGAAACCGATGGGCCAGCTGATTGGTGCTGATGGTCATATTGGCACTCCCCGGTGCGTCTTTAGGATAGCCCATTGCCATTTGAAAATCCGGGTTGGCCCGCATCAGCTGCCGCTGATACTCATCCACCAGATCAAGCTTTGCCGTATCCACATCAGAGTTTCCCTCAAAGGCGGCAATGAAATTATAGGGCAGCGCTTCATCACCATGCACATCAAGCACAAGGTCAATACCGACCTCATCCATCTTGCCGCGCACATAAAAAACCTCGGGGCAGGTTTCCACGGACGGATTCTCCCATTCCCGGTTCAGGTTGGCCCCACCCGCATTGGTGCGCAAATGACCCCGGCGGCTGCCGTCCGGATTCATATTAGGCACCACATAAAAAACCGCCTTTTCCAGCAGACTGCGGCTCAGGGCATCCTCATCATCCAGCAGGCGTTCCAGAAAACCCTCCACAAACCATTCAGCCATGGTTTCGCCCGGATGCTGGCGGGCAATGACCCAGATAACTTTCCGGCCCACGGCCATCTCGCCGATGGTCAGCAGGTCCATATCCTGCCCGTCCAATGTCTCGCCAATCACATGCAGGCTGACCTTGTCATCTTCGGCGGCCTGCGACACCAGACTATGGTGACGTTCCATGCTATAGGGGGCAAAATAGGCGTAATAGATACAATCGCTTTCCGGGATATGCTGGATGGTGATCTCGCCGTCATGAAAATGGGTACTGACCCGTTCCCATGTTTCGCGGTCGTAAGAGGCGCAGGCCTTATACTCATCCCATCCACCCACATACGCCGCGCCGCCCGCATTTTCGATGGTCATGGCGCAAAGCTGCCCCTTGGCCCCGGTCAGGCGAAAATAAAACCATTGGTAAAAGTCCGAATTATGGTCATGGCGAATTTTAAGCCGGATATTTCCCGGGTTTTCCGCCTCGACAACCTGAATATTTCCCGCATCAAAATTGCTGCTGATTTTCATGATTTTATCCCGCATGGTAAGAATTATTATCTGTGAAAGCCTTTATATGGCTTATTTTCAGGCCTGTAAATCGCTTGTTATATAAAATTACTTTGAAAAACAAAGTTCTTTGTGTAATATGAAAACAACAGATGATTCGCGGTGAGGGCATCGCGATTAACACTTGAAAAAACACAGGAGCCTATCATGACCGATCAAAATTTCACCGCCGAGGAAAATCTGGCCTATATCCGGAGCGTTATGGAAACCACCCGCAAACGCACAACCCAAAGCGGCTCCTTTCTTGCCGTATGGGGAACGCTAAGTTCCCTTGTGACCTTCTTTCAATATCTGGCGATAGCGGGGAGTTTTCCGCTGGCCTATATGCCTTATCTCTGGGGGTCTTTTGTCATCGCCGGAACCGGATATAGCATATTGAAAGGCCGCAGTATGGCCAGCAAGAACGGAGACCTCAGCGGTAATGAATTGATCACCGCCAACCTCTTTACCGCCATCGGGATCAGTATATTTATCTTTTTTGTGGCCAATATTGCCGCCGTAATCATGGGCACTATTGATCATATGGGGGTTGAGGTCTGTTATGTCATCTCTCTGGTCATGGCCATTGCTTTTTACGGCGCCTCATACAGCACCGGCATAAAATGGTTCCGCCTTGTGGCCTATGGCTGGTGGGCGGCGGTTATTCTGTTCATCACCCGGCCCTTTGCCGATGAATATCTGTTGCTGATCATTGCGGCGCTGGATTTTCTGTTGCTGGCGGTGCCGGGGTTCCGGCTGATGGCCCTGGCAAAAAATGATCCGGCATAGAAAGCGGTCCCATGACAACTTTTGATCACAAAGAAATCAATGATGTAATCCATGGCCGGGTCCGGCTGGCCATCATGGCCTTCCTCGCCAGCACGGCGACCGGAGAGGAGGGGGAGGGCGGCATTGATTTTACCCATCTGAAAAAATCCATCAATGTATCGGACGGCAATCTGTCCACTCATATGCGAAAGCTGGAAGACGCGGGTTATTTAAAAATAACCAAAAAATTTAAAGGCAAACGCCCGCAAACCCTGTGTCAGCTAACGCCCGATGGCCGGGCGGCCTTTACCGCCTATCTCGCCCATCTGGAAAGCCTGTTGCCCCCAAAAATATAACAGAGATTCGTCCTCTGGCCCTAAATCAGGCCGGAACATAGGGGGAATAGATTGAATAAAATTTTCATAATCTCTGAAAGAGCGGAATATTCTGCTCTTTTTCCCGTTTGAGGGTTGTTCCGGGTGACAGACGATTTTTTTTCTGCCAGACTGCGTGACCTTTTATAAATAAACAAATAAAAATCAGTGTAATTTAACTAGGGGACAATAATGTCTGACACAACAATAGATCCAAACATCAAGGCTAAGGAATTCATGGGTCATCCAAAAGGCCTTTATGTTTTGTTCTTCACAGAAATGTGGGAACGTTTTAGTTATTACGGAATGCGGGGATTGTTGATTTTTTATCTCACCCAGCATTTTTTATTTTCCGATGAAAAAAGTTATGCCATATATGGAGCTTACACAGCTCTGGTCTATCTCGCCCCTGTTTTGGGCGGTGCCTTGGCAGACAGATACCTAGGGGCGCGAAAAGCCGTAACGCTCGGGGCTATTTTACTGGTTCTTGGCCATATTGGCATGGCAATTGAGGGATTGCCCGCCACCATGACCGTAATTGACGGTGTCAATACCGTTGTCAGAGACGAGTTCTTCCTGCAAGTATTCTATCTGTCCTTGGGCCTCATTATTACGGGCGTCGGATTTCTAAAAGCAAATATTTCCACCATTGTCGGCGCATTATACGAAAAGGATGACCCCCGGCGTGATAGCGGATTTACCATTTTTTATATGGGCATCAATCTTGGCTCCTTTGTCGCCGCTCTTTTATGTGGTTATCTTGGCCAAACCGTTGGCTGGTGGGCTGGATTCGGGGCCGCCGGAGTGGGCATGTTGCTTGGGTTGTTTGTTTTTCTTAAATGGCAAATTCTGCTCGAAGGTCACGCTGAACCCAGAAACCCCTCACAGCTCAAAGAAAAAGTCTTTGCCGGTTTAAGCCGTGAAATGCTGATTTATATTGGGGCCGTGGGCGGCGTGATTGTTTTTTGGCAACTGGTGCAATATCAAGCGTTGGTTGGCCAGATATTAGGCGGCTTTGGCGCGATCGTATTAGCCATCATCCTGTTATATTCTTTTCTAAAATGTGATCCGGTTGAACGGGACAGGATGTTGGTTGTCTCCTTTTTGATTTTCATGTCGGTAATTTTCTGGGCCTTGTTTGAACAGGCTGGTAGCTCTTTGAATATCCTTGCTGACAGGAACGTCGATCGTGACGTTCTGGGCGTAACTGTACAAGCCTCACAACTCCAGTCTCTGAATGCCTTGTTTATCTTCACTTTGGCCCCTTTCTTTGCCATGCTCTGGGTTTTTCTGGCTAAGCGTGGGTGGGAGCCTAATACGCCCATGAAGTTTTCGCTTGCTTTGGTTCAGGTTGGCCTTGGGTTTATGGTTCTGGTTTATGGGGCTGGTATGGTTGGTGCAGACGGCAAAATTGCCTTGATCTGGATTGTCCTGCTCTATTTGCTTCATACAACCGGTGAGCTTTGCCTGTCACCCGTGGGACTGTCCGTGGTCACAAAATTATCCGTTGTCAAAATGGTTGGTTTCATGATGGGGACATGGTTTCTGGCTTCTGCAGCGGCTAATTATATCGCGGGACAGATTGCTAAATTGACCAGTGCCGGAAATGGGACTGATGGTGCAGAAGCATTGGCCCATACAATGGATGTTTATTGGAACGTAGGATTGCTGGCAATAGGCATCGCCCTCGCATTGGCTTTATTGTCACCCCTGCTGAAAAAAGGCATGCACGGCGTACATTAATATATAAGGGGGGTGCTCAGGCATCCCCCTCCAGGCTTTCACGCATCATTTCAAGCTCCAGCCATTCTTCTTC
>JAADFR010000076.1:0-17299 GCA_013152755.1 Alphaproteobacteria bacterium | reverse complement strand
TCGCCCAGTTTGGCCTGATATTTGGCGATCCGCTTTTCCAGCTTGGCCATTTCCCCCGGCAAATTTTCCAGCGCATGCTGATGCTTAAAGCTGAGCTTGGCATTTCTGGTTTTGGTTCCGGTGTTCTGATGAACACCATGAACCGTGCTCAAGGTTGCTTTTTTCCGGGATGAATTTTTTGTTGTGGGAGATGTTTTTTTAGCACGGCGTTGACGTATATAATCGCTATAACCGCCGGGATATTCGGTGATCTTGCCATCGCCCTCCATCACAAGGGAGCTTGAGACAATCCGGTCCAGAAAGTCCCGGTCATGGCTAACCAAGATCAGCGTGCCGTCATAATCGCCAAGCACATCCTGAAGCAGATCCAGCGTATCCATATCCAGATCATTGGTTGGTTCGTCAAGGATCAGGAAATTGGTCGGCATGGCCAGCGTCTTGGCCAGAATCAAACGGTTCTTCTCCCCGCCCGACAGGGAGCTAACCGGACTGCGGGCCTGTCCGGCCTCAAACAGAAAATCTTTCAGGTAAGATATGATATGTTTGGACTCGCCCCGTACCATGATGTGATCGCCGCCATCACTTAAATAATCCCATAGGGTTTCATCATCGCTGAGCCGGGCGCGCTTTTGATCAAGATAGGTGATCTCAAGATTGGTGCCATGCTTGACCCGGCCCGTATCCGGGGCCATTTCCTTGGTCAGTAATTTGAGCAGCGTGGTCTTGCCCACCCCGTTGGGGCCGATGATGCCAATCCGGTCGCCGCGCATGATGCGAAAGGAAAAATCCTGGGTAATCACCCGATCACCGAAAGATTTTGAAATCTTATAGGCCTCGATCACTTTCTTGCCTGCCACCTTGCCGCTGTCAATATCAAGCTTGACCTGACCGGTCACCGCAATCTGATCCGCCCGCTTGTCGCGCAAAGCCCACAGCGCCCGCATGCGGCCCATATTACGTTTGCGCCGGGCGGTGATGCCCTTGTGGGACCATTCGGTTTCCTTTTCGATCAGCTTGTCCAGTTTGGCCCGTTCCCCCCGTTCCTGCTCGATAATTTTTTCCGACCATTCCTCGAAATATTTAAAGCCCTTGTCCAGCCGCCGCACCCGCCCCCGGTCCAGCCAGAAGGTCACATTGGTGGTGTTATTAAGAAACGTTCGGTCATGGCTGATGATCACCAGCCCGCCGCGAAAGCCCCTTAAGCGTCCCTCAAGCCATTCGATGGTGGCAATATCCAGATGGTTGGTTGGCTCATCCAGAAGAAGAATATCCGCGTCACTGATCAAAGCCCGGGCCAAGGCCGCCCGCCGTCCCTCACCGCCCGACAGCACTGCCGGATCAAGACCCGGGGCCAGATCAATTTCGGCCAGAATAATATCAACCCGGAAACTATCCTCTGCCGAGGCATGGGTCAGGCCGCTGGCCACATAATCATGGAGCGTCTTGTGACCGGAAAAATCCGGCTCCTGCTCAAGGTAAGTCACGTGACAGCCGGGCTGAAGAAATCTTTTGCCCCGGTCAGCCTCGGTCATGCCGCTGATCACCTTCATCAAGGTCGACTTGCCCGACCCGTTACGGCCCACAAGGCTGATCCGATCCCGCTCGCCGATGGACAGTTCCACCCCGTCAAACAGGGGGTTGGCCCCGAAACGGAGGGCCATGTCGGTTATGGTAAGAAGTGGCGGAGCCATATATTTTCTTTCGTTATAATGGGGGAACTATCGTTCGCAAGCTCACTACTTGAGCTCCCCCCGTATCCACGGGATACTCCCCCCTCTATTTCATTACATAAAAGGTTTATTTTTCAAAATTACCTAGGTGATACCGGATTCACACCATAACGTGAAGGCCTGTTTGTGGATTTTCTGATCAAAATCCATTATTGTGGTAAAAAAACAGGATTACTCAGGGTAAAAAAACCATATGCTTTTTAAATTTCTAAAGTCATCCCATGTGAAATCGGGCGAAATCACACCGGAAAATATTTATCTTGGCCGCCGGGAGTTTATTCAGGACACGGCCAGAATAGGCGCAGGTGTGGCCGCCGTGGCGACACTGGGCCTGACCCCATCCCCCGCGCAGGCCGAGGTGCGCGCCCTTGATAATATTATCCGGGACGGGGCGTTCGGCACCGATGAAAAACAAACATCCTACCGGGCGGTGACGGAATATAATAATTTCTATGAGTTCGGTACGGACAAGAGCGATCCGGCCCGCAATGCCCATAGCCTGCGCCCCCGGCCATGGACGGTAAAGATTGACGGCCATGTGGATAATCCCGGTGATTATGACATAGATGACCTGATCAAACCCCATATGTTGCAGGAGCGCGTCTATCGCATGCGCTGCGTGGAAGCATGGTCCATGGTCATACCCTGGGTCGGCATACCGCTGGCCCAGATCATCAAAAAACTTGGCCCCACGTCACAGGCAAAATATGTCCGTTTTGAAACGCTGGTCGATCAAAAACAGATGCCGGGACAATCCCGCCGGGTCATCAAATGGCCTTATGCCGAAGGTCTGCGCATGGATGAGGCCATGAACCCCCTGACCCTGATGGCGGTGGGGCTTTATGGCAAGGAACTCCCCAACCAGAACGGCGCGCCCATGCGGCTGGTGGTGCCGTGGAAATATGGCTTTAAGGGCATAAAATCCATCGTCCGCATCAGCTTTGTGGACAGGATGCCAAGCAACAGCTGGAAACGGCTGGCCCCCCATGAATATGGCTTTTACGCCAATGTAAACCCGGAGGTAGATCACCCCCGCTGGACACAGGCCAACGAACGGCGCATCGGGGAATTTCGGCGGCGGAAAACCCTGATGTTCAATGGCTACAGCGAAGAAGTAGCCCATATGTATAGCGGTATGAACCTGAAAAAATATTTCTGATGCGCCTGTCCCCCCTTAAAATAACGGCCCATATTCTGGCCTTGCTCCCGGCTATCTGGCTCTTTTGGCAGGGCTGGCTGCTCTATGATTTTCAAGATAATGCCCTGACCGCCAATCCCATCAAATATATCCACCATTACACCGGGGACTGGGCCATACGGTTTCTTTTACTGGGGCTGGCAATCTCACCCCTGCGCAAGGTCACCGGCTGGAATCGGTTGATCAGCTTTCGCCGCATGGTGGGGCTTTATGCCTTTTTCTATGTGATGCTGCATTTGCTGAATTTTATTGTGCTGGATTATTATTTTGACTGGGGCACCATTATCAAGGAAATCATCAAGCGCCCCGCCATCACCTTTGGCATGACCGCCATTATCCTGCTATTGCCACTGGCCGTAACCTCCACCAAGGGATGGGTCAGGCGTCTGGGCAAGAGATGGATAAAACTGCATAAGCTGATCTATCTGATCACAATTCTGGCGGTGGTTCATAATTTTATGATGGTTAAAGCCGATATATTACAGCCCGCTATTCATATGGCAATTCTGGCCGTACTATTGAGCTATCGCCTATATCACTGGTTTCTTTTGCGCAAAAAAGCCAGCCCGGCTAACCCAAAGGCCAGAAGAAGCAAGGCAGTTGGCTCTGATGTAACAACAGCCGCCGAGAAACCCTGCCCCCCCACGACATCATAGCGCAGGGAGTTATTGCCCGAGCAACAGCTTTCAAAGCCAAGAAGCCTAAACGTGCCATACCCCGCGCCGCTGATGGTAAAGTCAATCACATCCGCATTGGTCCAGCTGTTGGCCCACCATATATCATCGGTTCTGACAATGTCACCACCGTCCGCGCCGATAATAATCCCACCAAGCCCCCAATCGGCCCCCAATTGAAATAACGCTGTTCCGGATCCCAGAAAATAATTAATGGTATATAGGGTGGCAAGGTCGGCATGAGGCGCCGTGCCGCAATTCTGCTTGCCGCCAATATTAGTAAATTCCTGCACCGCAACCGTACAAATGGGCGCACCGCTATTAAACCGCGCCAGAAGGCTGGTGGCATCATCACTGCCGCTCACCCGCAGGTTCGCCGTGCTGCGGACCTCCATAGTGATGGAACTAAACGTGATGGGTGTGGCCCAAGACATTGACACCATAAAAAAACTACACAGACCGGCAACCCCAAGAATCTTTCGCAAAAAAAGTCCCGCTAACATGTTTTTATCTCCATAAAACTTACGCAGGCCAGCATAGTTTCAATAGCTTTCAATCCGGTTAACATTTGCCTGTCCCAATATGGGACATGGTTGCATCTTCGGCCATTTTCCGTAATATTAGGGTCCGTTTGAAAAGAATAAGGCACGCCCCATGGATTATAACGCTTTCACCCTGACGATTTCCGACCATATTGCCACCATCACCCTATGCAATCCGCAAAAGGCCAATGCGCTGGGCGAAGATTTCTGGACCGAATGCCGCGAAGTCTTTACCCAGATCAATGATGACCCGGACGTGCGGGTGGTGGTCATGGCCTCGTCCGGCAAGCATTTTACCTCGGGCATTGATCTGGGTTATCTGCAAAACAGTATGCCGCCTGCGGACGTGGACCCGGCGCGGGCCATGGACAAGCTACGCCGTCATGTGAAATTCCTTCAGGCCGCCTTTGAAGCCATCGACAAATGCCGCCTTCCGGTGCTGGCCGCCGTTCAGGGCGGCTGTTTCGGGGCCGGGGTCGATCTGGTTAGTGCCTGCGATATTCGCTATGCCAGCGCCGATGCCTTTTTCATCATTCAGGAGATTAATATCGGCATGGTCGCCGACCTTGGCACCATGCAGCGCATGCCCCGGCAAATCCCCGACGGCCTGATGCGGGAGCTGGCCTATACGGGGCGGAAATATAAGGCAGATGAAGCTCTGGCAACAGGCTATGTCACCCATGTGGCCGAAAATCACGAAACATTAATGGCCCATGTGATGGATATTGCCGCACAAATCGCCCGCCAATCACCGCTGGCCATATGTGGCAGCAAGGAAATGCTTAATCATACCCGGGACCATACGGTGGCTGAGGGCCTTGATTATATCGCCGCCTGGAATGCGGGTATGCTGTCCCAGCAGGATGTGATCAAGGGGGCCGTGGCCGCCCTGTCTAAAAGCACCGCTGAATTTGACGATTTGATATAATTTCAAAATGTATATTTTACTCACAAAGATTGGACGATTCTTTAAAGAATTAAACCCGGTATTTACCGCCGGTGTCGCCCTTCTGCTGGCCATTTCCTACGGCATTTTGATGCGGCTTGGCATCAATGAAGACTATGATATTTACTATAAAATCCTGACCGCCCTGCCCGCCGGGTTTTTCCTGTTATGGGCCGGGGCCAAATTTCTGACCCGGCGTAGTCACCTGAAACACAAAGACATCAAATATATTACAAAATATTTCCGGACCTCTGAACAGTTCGGCCAGATTTTTGACCATTGTCTTCAGATCGACAAGGGCAGCCTGAAGTTATGCCGGAAGCTCGCCGCCAAAGACAGTTATAAATGGCCGGAAAGCTCAGCGGAGCTGGAAAAACTCAGCGCCATAAATGCCGCCGCCTTTCGGGGCACGCCCTGGGCCGGGGGCACGGCGGAGAAGCTCACCCGAAATCTGGCCATGTGGCATAAAAACCCCAAATCCTTCCTGATGATTATGGGGGACGGCGAGGCGCAAGAACGGCAACCGCTTTTCTTTTCTCATATCCTGCCTCTTTCCGATCATGGCTATCATCATTATTTCGAGACCGCAGAATCCGGCGATAATGACTTTAACCCCCAATGGATGGCGGAACCGGGGGAGCATATCAAAGGCTTGCTGCTGTTTACCATTGCCCGCGACCCGGATCAGGACAGCGGCAAAAAAGGCGATGACAGCAATAAGTTACCGGAATATCTCTGTACCGTGGCCTATCATATTCAGGCCATATTGGAGGATTATCCCGATGAAAAATATACCACCCTCTATTTTCAGAACAGCGAAAAGAAGTTCAAAAGACTGGCCGAACTGTCCGGGTTCAAAAAATCACGCCTGCTGACCCATGACGAGGAAACCGTCTATGTGGTCAGTGTGGATAATAGCCTTTCTTAATTTTCGGCCTTAATTTTCGGCCTTAATCCTTGGCCCCCGGATGAGCGTTATTATAAACATCCATCAGATAGGCCGTATCAACATCCGTATAATGCTGGGTGGTGGTCAGGGACACATGGCCCAATAATTCCTGAATGGTTCGCAAATCACCGCCCGCGGTCAGCAAATGGGTGGCAAAGCTATGGCGCAGGGCATGGGGCGTGGCCGAGGGCGGCAGACCCAGAACCTGCCGCAATTTTTGCATCACCAGCTGTATCATCCGGGCATTGAGCCGCCTGCCCTGCACCCCAATAAAAAGGGGGCCCTCTGGCGGCAGATCATAAGGACAGCTTTTCAGATAAGTCTCTATCGCCCGGCGCACCACCGGTAATAATGGCACCAGCCGTTCCTTATTCCGCTTGCCCATAACCCGGAGCATGTCCCCGTCCGGCACATCCTGCCGGTTCAGGCCAAGGGCCTCTGATATGCGCAACCCGCAGCCATAGAGCAGGGTCAATACCGCAATATCCCGATCCCCAACCCAACCCACCGGGGCAAAATCCGCCGCCATATCAAGGCTTTTCAAGGCCGCCTCCGGGTCAAGGGGACGGGGCAGGCGTTTGGGCAGTTTGGGCGCGCTAACCCCGTTGATCGCATCATTGCGCAGAATATCATTGCGGCGCAGGTAGCTGAAAAAGGACCGCACCCCGCTTAACGTCCGGGCCACAGACGCCGGGGTCAGCCCGTCCCGCCGCCGCCGGGCCAGAAAGGCCCTGAAATCCGCCGGTTTCAAATCCCGCAAATCTGCCTTGGTCGGGGCCTTGCCCAAATGAGCCGCCAGAAAGGTGAGAAAATCCCGTACATCCCGTTCGTAGGCCTTAAAACTATGGGGTGACACCCGCTTTTCCGCCCGCAAATAATCCAGCCAGCCGCCCAGCAAAGGCATGAGCGCCGGATAGATAAGATGGAAATTGGGATTTTCTGTCATAGCCGAACTATAACAGCTCACTTATCAGGACAGAAGGCTTTTCAGCTGCCCCTGAAAGGCGGCGGCGAGGAAGCGCAGAAGCTCTGTGCCCTGTCCCGGGGTGAAAAAACCTTCGTCCCGGCTGCCAAAGGCCAGAATGCCAGAGGGGTTGTGATCGCTTTTTTCAATACGAATCAGGGCTTCGGCCTTAATCAGAGGCGTTGCCGGGCCATAAATTTCCTCTGCCGCGCGAACATTACCGCGCAGGATGGCCGTATTCTCATGGCCCATAAAACCGTCAATGATGCCTTTTTTCAAATGGCGCAGATTGCCGCTTTCCGTTGTCGGAATTTTACCGGTTTTCTCAAAACAGATGGTGATGCTGTCCACCTGTAAAATATCAATCCAGTCATGGCTGACAATATGGCACAGATGGTCGAAATCCCGGGCCTCCAGCAAACATAACACCGCCGCATGAATGCGGGCCTGTGTGGTCATATTGCTGCGTGAAGCATAGATGAGACTACCTTGGGTCTGGCTGAGTTTCGCCACTTCCTGTTGCAATCTGTCCAGCAGAACCGCCTGAAAATCCACCACACTGCCCGTTTGCTTTGGCCGAGTGGGTTTCAGCAAAGTCAGCAAATCCGGGTTAACATCAAAAAAATCCGGATTTAGGATTAAATAATCCCGAACGTCGTCCTCACGGAGCGCATGTTTTTTTGGCATGACCTTGCTTTTGCGGTCTTTTGGTAATTTATCTGACACAATCCCATCCTTCTTATACGGCCCCCATTATAGGGAACAGTACTTACCAGACCGTAAACGCGGCCTGAAGAAAATCACACGATGCTTTGACCCGTTTTTTCCCAGTCAGCGACAAAGGCGGCGAGGCCATTGGCGGTCAGGGGATGATTGAACATCTGTTTCAATACCTTTGGCGGCAGGGTCACCACATCGGCCCCGATACGGGCGCTTTCCACGATATGAATGGGGTGACGGGTGCTGGCCACTAGAATCTGGGTGGCAAACTGGTAATTATCATAAATCAGCCGAATATCCTCAATCAACAGCATACCGTCAAAGCCCACATCATCATGACGGCCGACAAAGGGGGAGATAAAAGTAGCCCCGGCCTTGGCCGCCAGCAGGGCTTGCGCCGCAGAAAAGCATAGGGTCACATTGACCATCTTGCCCTGATCGGTGAAATGCTTGCAGGCCCGCAAACCATCCACGGTCATGGGTACTTTCAAGGCGATATTATCGGCAATATCATAGATACGGGCGGCCTCGGCAATCATGCCATCATAATCGGTGGCGGCGACCTCGGCGCTGACCGGACCATCAATCAGGTCACAGATTTCCTTTGTCACCTCGAAATAATCCCGGCCTGATTTTAAAATCAGGGACGGGTTGGTGGTCACCCCGTCCACAAGCCCGGTGGCTGCCATTTCCCGAATGTCATCAATTTCCGCCGTATCCAGAAAGAACTTCATGTTCTCAAAACCTTTCATAAATAAATATTTCCTGATCACCGTTTTATAATATAGTGATGAAAAAAAATACCCCTAATATGGAATATCTCTATGGGTTGTGACCCCGTCCAGATTCAGGTGCTTCTGCCCCTGCCCCTTTCCGGCCCGTTCGATTATCTGGCGGCGGCGGATATGCCTTTGCGCGCAGGCGATTTTGTCACCGTCCCCCTCGGCAGCCGCACCCTGCAAGGCGTAGTCTGGGATATGTCCCCGAAAAAGAGCAATATAGCCGCGGAAAAATTAAAGTTCGTCCTTGAAAAGCGCGACCTGCCCGCCCTGCCAAGCAGCCTGCGGCAGTTCATTGATTGGGTGGCCGCCTATACGCTCTCCCCGCCCGGCGCGGTGCTGAAAATGGCGGTCAGCGTCCCGCGCGCCTTTGACAAGCCAAAGACCAGAACCCTCTATCGCCTGTCCCCGGACCTGCCGGGCAAGCTCACCGAATCGCGCGGGGCCGTGGTGAAAGCCGCCATTAGCGACATGCCCCTGAGCCTGAAAGACTGGGCCGAGCTGGCCAATGTGGGGCAGGGGGTTTTGCGCGGCATGGTCAAGGCCGGACAGATGGCCCCTGTGGAAATAATCGGTGACAGCCCTTACGCCGCCCCCGATGCCGCCCTGATCGGCCCCCGCCTGTCACCGGAACAGCAACAGGCCGCCGAACATCTCACGCAAATGGTGCGCGCGGATCAGTTCAAGCCCGTCCTGCTGGAAGGCATAACCGGTTCCGGCAAAACAGAGGTTTATTTTGAGGCCATTGCCGAAGCCCTGAAGGAGGATGGCGCACAGATTCTGGTCCTGCTGCCGGAAATTGCCCTCACCGCCCAATGGCTAGACAGGTTTGAGGCGCAGTTCGGCGCCCCGCCTGTGGTCTGGCATTCAGAACTGACCCCGGTTCAGCGGCGGCGGGCATGGTGGGCCCTGCGAGAGGACAATCCCGAAAGGCGCGCCCGGGTGGTGGTCGGGGCGCGGTCAGCCTTGTTTTTGCCCTTCGTCGATCTGAAGCTGATTGTGGTGGATGAGGAACATTCCGCCACCTTCAAACAGGAGGACGGGGTGATGTATCAGGGCCGGGATATGGCTGTGGTCCGCGCCATGCAGACCGCCTGCCCGGTCATTCTGGCCTCGGCCACCCCGTCACTGGAAACTATCCTCAATGCTCAGGCCGGGAAATATGACTGGCTTTATCTGGGCGAGCGTCACGGCACCGCCATCCTGCCGGATATGAAGGTCATTGACCTGCGGGCAGAGAAATTAAAAAGCGGCACATGGCTGTCGGACCCTCTGCGCGCGGCCCTCACCCAAAATCTGGCCCGGGGGGAGCAGTCTTTGCTCTATCTTAACCGCCGGGGCTATGCGCCGCTGACCCTGTGCCGGACTTGCGGTCACCGGATGGAATGCCCCCATTGCAGTGCGTGGCTGGTGGAGCATCGCAAGGGCGGGCGGCTGTCCTGTCACCATTGCGGCTTTTCCTGTGCCATGCCAAAGACCTGCCCGGAATGTGACAGCACAGGCAGTATGGTTGCTTGCGGTCCCGGTGTGGAACGGGTGGCGGAAGAAGCGCAAGCCCTGTTCCCCGAAGCCCGAATCGCGGTCATGGCCAGCGATGAAATCGCATCACCCGCTGACCTGCGTCAGATGATCACCCGAATTGCGGACCATGAGGTTGACCTGATCATCGGCACCCAGATCGTTACCAAAGGCCATCATTTCCCCATGCTGACCCTTGTGGGGGTGGTGGATGCGGACCTTGGGCTGGGCGGCGGTGACCCGCGTGCCGCCGAGCGCACATGGCAACAGCTGGAACAGGTGGCGGGCCGGGCCGGGCGCGCGGACCACCCGGGGCAGGTTTTATTCCAGACCTATATGCCGGACCATCCGGTGCTGGCGGCACTGGTCAGCGGGGACGGACAGGCCTTTCTGGAGCAGGAGGCACAGGACCGGGAGCAACAGAATTTGCCGCCCTTTGGCAAGCTGGCCGCGATTATTATCTCAGGCAAGGATTTTAACGCCACCGCCAAAACCGCCCGGCATCTGGCCGCCCTTGCACCAAAGAATAGTGGAATCACGGTTTTAGGTCCGGTGCCAGCCCCCATGGCCTTTCTGCGCGGCAAACATCGTTTCCGCTTGCTGATCAAGGCGGATAAACAGGTAAAACTGCAAAAAAGCATGGCCGACTGGCTCAATAGCTGCGCCCTTGAGCGGGGCGTCACCCTTCAGGTTGATATTGATCCCTACAGCTTTTTCTAAATCCCGAAATAGGTAAATAGATATTCCAGCGTATAGATCCGGCCAAGCAGTCCCGCATCCTTTATCTCATCCAGCTTGAAATAACGGGACATATGAGGGTTCTTATATTGCCCCGTCAATGTATCGGGCAGGGTCAAATTCCGCATTCTATGCTGAATGGCATAGCTATAGCGGCGCAGGATGGTGGGGCGGTAATAGGTCAGATAATTTTTTATCTTGACCTTTAAAGGCACAGGCTCGTCAAAGGCATAGCCATAATCAGACGGATAGGCCGCAAGTTCAGGACTGATGGCCTTAATCACCGCCGCCTGAAAGACCCCGTGGTTTTTATGGGCAAGCGGAATAGTCAGGGCCAGCCGGATTAGGGGATAGGAAATAAACGGCGTCAGATAAGGCCCGAGCCGGGTATTATTGTTATTATCCCGCGCCGTCCAATAGCGCAGGCGAAAGGCGGGATAGGCATATTCCACCTGTTCCCGGTTCAAAAGATCGGACGAAGCCCCCAACGCCGCCCTGATCTTGTCATGGAGCGCGTCCCGGTAATCCCCTTCGTTAAACCCGTCCTGACAGATGCTTGTACTATACCGGGAATAGAAACAGTTGATCAAATTATTGATCGTGAAGCGGCCTTGGGGCAGATAGAAGAAATTGCGGAAAATTTCACCGCCGCCGCCGTTAAATACCATATGGCCGTGGTCGGCCCGTTGCCGCCGGGTGTCCATATTGGCGCCGAAATCAAAGATACCCTCGCCCGGTAAGCCATCCAACCCATGAAAGTTATCCTCTATAGCCGCCGCATATTCCGCCCCCGACAATCGTGGGTAGTCCGCCTTGTTGATATGGTGCAGGGGAAAGTCCGCGCCCGCTGAAATGTTTTTGGCCACCTTCACATCGGGACTGTCATCGGGGCCATAGACATAAACCTGCGGACGACTGCCGCTATCTTGCAACAGGGCCAACATCAGGCGCGAATCATACCCGCCGGACAAGGCCGTTCTGATCTTGTCACCAAAAACATTAGCCACCGGTCTGACCCCCTCCCGCAACAGGGCCGCCGCTTCCTCAACAAGCTGAGGGCCGGCGGCCGAAGAAGGCGAAAAATCAAACGTCAGATTTTTTGGCCGGGGTTTCAGGCCATCCGGGGTCACTTCAAATATTTTCAAACTGTCAAGACAGGTCACTTCCTTAAAGACCGTATCCCTGCCGTATGTGGTTTCCTGAAAGGCATATTCATAGATGGCCTGCGGATTTGGCGTCAGATGGTCCGAGGCCGCCGCCGCGCTGAGAAAGGACGATGACCAAAGGCTTTTTGTATCATTTTGATACACACGGTTGCCGCCCATGGGGTCTGTGATCAGGTGCAGGCGATCATTCTTTCTGATGATCAGGGTAAAGAGACCTGAGAAATCCCCCGGCTCATATCGGTCCGGGCTAAAGTCTGCTAAAAAGCACGTCAGGGCATCCTTGCCCATGCGGCCTTTATAAATAAAGCAGCCGGAGGAGCCACAGAAATTGCCCTGTTCATCCTCAAAGAAATTATCAAGGGGTGATTTCTGCTTGGGAAAGAACTGAATGGCATAAGAATGATGCCCGGCAAGGCGCGGATTTACGGATCCTTGTCTCGCCAAGCTGGACAGGGCGTTTTGAACAGCACCCTCGGCAATCCGGTCTTTATGGTAAAGGAGAAAATCCCCCATTTAACACCTTTCTGTCACTGAAAAATCCATCCCCGTACTTTAATGTCCCTGATACTTCTGTACGGGATTGGTCAAAAAAGATCAAGTTCCGCATTTGCTGTCTTGAAGTCTTAAGATCACTGTGCTAGGTAACGCGCAAACAAATGTATCTTTTGCAATAATAACTTTTGAGGAAATGGCGTTGTCATCTGATTTGGCTTCAAAAATTGTTTCTGAAAATCTGACGATTACCGGGCTGGCGGGCCGTTATGCCGTGGCCCTGTTTGATTTGGCCAAAGAAGCAAAAAACCTGAAGAAAATTGCACAGGATATGGTCGATCTCGCCCAAATGCTGGCGACAAGCACGGACCTGAAGGCGGTGACTTTAAATCCGGTTATTTCCGCCGGGGATAAAGGCCGGGCCATGGCCGCCGTGGCCAAAGCCGCAGACTTTGACCCGCTTGTGGCCAATTTCATCGGTGTGGTTTCCGCCAATGGCCGTCTGGATCATCTTGAAAATATTATCTCGGAATTCGGCAGAATCCTCGCCCATCACAATGGTGAAGTGAGCGCCTCTGTCACAACGGCCCGCAAGCTGACAAAAGCACAGCTTGATGCGCTGAAAACAAAACTTAAATCAATGGTCGGCAGCAAAGTGACTGTGGATACGGACGTTGACGAAAGGCTCCTTGGGGGCATGGTCGTCAAAATAGGTTCCCGCATGATCGATTCGTCGCTTGCGACCAAACTCGCTAATCTTGAAGAATCAATGAAAGAGGTTGGATAATGGACATCCGTGCAGCGGAAATATCTAAGATCCTGAAAGAGCAAATTGCCAATTTTGGTGACGAAGCAGAAGTTTCAGAAGTCGGCAAAGTTCTCTCAGTCGGGGACGGTATCGCCCGTATTTACGGCCTTGACAATGTTCAGGCTGGTGAAATGGTTGAATTTCCCGGCAAGGTTATGGGCATGGCCCTTAACCTTGAAGCTGATAATGTGGGGGTCGTGATTTTCGGATCTGACCGCGATATTAAAGAAGGCGACACGGTTAAACGGACCGGCAATATTGTGGATGTTCCCGTGGGCCGCGGCCTGCTGGGCCGGGTGGTTGACGCCTTGGGTAATCCCATCGACGGCAAGGGGCCCTTGACCGACGTTAAGCGGACCCGTGTGGAAGTGAAAGCACCGGGCATTATCCCCCGTAAATCCGTGCATGAGCCTGTGCAAACCGGCCTTAAAGCCATTGACAGCCTTGTGCCCATCGGGCGCGGTCAACGCGAACTTATCATTGGCGACCGCCAAACCGGTAAAACCGCCGTGGCAATTGATACTTTCCTTAACCAGAAAGAAATCAACGCCGGGGACGATGAAAGCAAGAAACTTTATTGTATCTATGTGGCCGTGGGACAGAAACGTTCTACCGTGGCTCAGATCGTTAAAGCACTGGAAGAGCGCGGCGCCATGGAATATTCCATCGTTGTGGCCGCGACAGCTTCCGAGCCTGCGCCTCTCCAATTCCTGGCCCCCTATACCGGGACCGCCATGGGTGAATTTTTCCGCGACGGCGGCATGCATGCCCTGATCGTTCATGATGACCTGTCCAAGCAGGCTGTGGCTTACCGTCAGATGTCCCTGCTGCTACGTCGTCCGCCGGGCCGTGAAGCCTATCCCGGCGATGTATTCTATTTGCATTCCCGCCTTCTGGAACGGGCCGCGAAAATGAATGATGACAATGGCAATGGCTCCCTGACTGCCCTGCCGATCATTGAAACACAGGCCGGTGACGTGTCCGCCTATATTCCGACCAATGTGATTTCCATCACCGATGGTCAGATCTTTCTGGAAACAGAGCTTTTCTATCAGGGTATTCGTCCGGCCATTAATGTGGGCCTCAGCGTATCCCGTGTGGGGTCAGCCGCCCAGACCAAGGCCATGAAACAGGTATCCGGCTCCATTAAACTGGAACTGGCCCAATATCGTGAGATGGCGGCCTTTGCCCAGTTCGGGTCCGACCTTGACGCCTCAACCCAGCAATTGCTGAACCGTGGCGCGCGCCTGACCGAGCTTTTGAAGCAGGCACAATATTCCCCCATGTCCGTGGCGGAACAGGTTGTGTCCATCTTCTCTGGTGTGAATGGTTATCTTGACAAGATCGAGGTGTCTGCGATTGGCCGTTTCGAAGAAACTTTGATTGCCGAAATGCATTCCCGTCACAAGGATGTGCTGGATACCATCAGCAATGAGGGCAAGGTTTCCGATGAAACCCAGTCCAGGCTGAAAGATATTCTCGAAAATCTTGTGAAGAATTTTGTCTAAAGCAATTTTTTAGGATCAAGTCAGTATGGCTAACCTTAAAGACCTCAGAAACCGGATCGCAAGTGTGCAAAACACACAGAAGATCACCAAGGCCATGAAAATGGTTGCGGCCTCCAAATTGCGCCGGGCGCAGGAAGCAGCCGAAGCGGCGCGCCCTTACGCGGAACGCATGGAAAATGTTCTGGCGTCACTGGCGTCCAGCATGGTTGGACAGGTCGGCGGGCCGCGCCTTCTGGCCGGAACCGGCAAAGACCAGATTCAGCTGGTGGTGGTGGCCACATCCGAACGCGGGTTATGCGGCGGGTTTAACACCAACATTGTCAAGGGAGCCCGGGCCAGAATTTCCAGCCTGATCAAGGATGGCAAGGACGTCAAGATCGTCACCATCGGTAAAAAGGGCGCAGCGTCCCTGAAACGAAACTTCGGCAGCCGCATAGTCAAGCATTTCGACATGTCCCATGTGAAACGGCTCAGCTATGGCGACGCGGGGCCGGTCACCGATTATCTGTTAAGGGCCTATGACGCCGGTGAATTTGATGTCTGCACTTTGTTTTACGCCAAATTTCAGTCGGCCCTGACCCAGATTGTCACCGCCCAGCAAATGATCCCCGCCTCCTATGATGCGGAAAAGACAGTCGATCTTGGCGGGGCGGCTTACGATTATGAGCCCGATGAAACAGAAATTCTGGAAGAATTGCTGCCGCGCAATGTGGGGGTTCAGCTTTTCCGGGCCTTGCTTGAAAATGCTGCCAGTGAACAGGGGTCGCGCATGACCGCCATGGACAGCGCCACCCGTAATGCCGGTGAAATGATTGACAGCCTGCGGACCACCTATAACCGGACCCGTCAGGCCGTGATTACCAATGAGTTGATTGAAATTATCTCAGGTGCGGAAGCACTCTGATAACGTGAAGATTTGAAAACGAGAGTTGAAAAAATGACAGCAAAAAATATTGGTCGTGTTAGCCAGGTGATCGGCGCCGTTGTCGATGTGACATTCGACGGCGAGTTGCCCGCGATTTTGTCTGCGCTCGAATGTGACAATAACGGCAACCGCCTTGTCCTCGAAGTAGCCCAGCATCTTGGTGAAAATGCAGTGCGGACCATCGCCATGGATTCAACCGATGGCCTTGTGCGCGGTAATGAAGTGAGTGACACAGGATCACAGATTTCCATTCCCGTCGGACCAAAGACCCTTGGCCGGATCATGAATGTGATCGGTGAGCCCATTGATGAACGCGGTCCCATCGGCGCAGAAACAACAGCGCCCATTCATGCGGATGCCCCGGCCTTTGCCGACCAGTCCACGGAATCAGAAATTCTGGTGACCGGCATTAAGGTTGTTGACCTGCTGGCCCCCTATTCCAAGGGCGGCAAGATCGGCCTGTTCGGCGGCGCGGGCGTGGGCAAAACCGTTTTGATCATGGAGCTGATCAACAATATCGCCATCGGCAGTGACGGCTATTCGGTTTTCGCCGGTGTTGGCGAGCGCACCCGTGAGGGGAATGACCTCTATCACGAAATGATCGAATCAAAGGTTATTGACCTTGAGGGTGATAATTCAAAAGTGGCCCTGGTTTATGGCCAGATGAACGAGCCTCCCGGCGCCCGCGCCCGCGTGGCTCTGTCCGGCTTGACGGTTGCGGAATATTTCCGTGATGTGGAAGGTCAGGACGTATTGTTCTTCGTTGATAATATTTTCCGCTTCACCCAGGCCGGCGCCGAAGTATCCGCGCTGTTGGGCCGTATCCCGTCTGCGGTGGGCTATCAGCCAACATTGGCCACCGACATGGGGACTTTGCAGGAACGTATTACCTCAACCCATAAAGGCTCCATTACCTCTGTGCAGGCGATTTATGTGCCGGCCGATGACTTGACCGACCCGGCCCCTGCGGCCTCCTTTGCCCATCTGGATGCGACCACGGTTCTGAACCGGGCCATTTCGGAAAAGGGTATTTATCCGGCGGTTGATCCGCTTGATTCGACCTCGCGTATTCTGACCGCCGATGTGGTGGGCGAAGAACATTATAATGTGGCCCGTGAGGTACAGGAAATCCTGCAGAAATATAAATCATTGCAGGACATCATTGCCATTCTGGGTATGGATGAGCTGTCCGAAGACGACAAGGTCACCGTGGCCCGTGCCCGTAAGATCGAACGCTTCATGTCACAACCGTTCCATGTGGCCGAAGTCTTTACCAATATGCCCGGCAAGTTTGTGTCTCTGGAAGATACCATCAAAAGCTTCCGCGAAATTCTTGACGGCAAGCATGATGATCTGCCCGAAGCCGCCTTCCTGATGGTGGGCAGCATTGAAGAAGCCGTTGCCAAGGCCCATAAAATGGCTGCTGACGCGGCATAAGCGATAAGGGAAGCCGTCACTATGGCCGACAAATTACATTTTGAACTGGTATCACCGGAAAAACTGCTCATGTCTTTAGGCGTGGATATGGTGGTGGTGCCGGGCGTTGACGGAGATTTCGGGGTGCTGATCAATCACGCCCCGGTTGTCTCTACCCTGCGCACGGGCATATTGGAAGTTCACAACGGTGATACGCCGGAAAAGA
>JAADFR010000075.1:2840-8606 GCA_013152755.1 Alphaproteobacteria bacterium | reverse complement strand
TCATGAACCACCATCCCCATGGGGACCACGCCCTGATAACCGCCCCCCCGATGACCAACAACCTCATCGGCCCCCGGGCCGAAAATCGCGGTTTTCAATATTTCTGATCGGCATGATCGCCGTTCTGTTTGTCTTGATCCTTGTGGTTTGGCTGATGCCGGCGGGGCGCAACATCGGGGATAATACGGGCGGGTTACTCTATGACGGGCTGTTGCTGGCCTTTGTCGGGGCCGGGCTTTGGGCCCATGTGAGCAGCTCGCCGGGGCTTGCCCTGCGTCATATGGCCACATGGGTGATTATATTCGGGGTGCTGGCGCTGGGCTATAGTGTCTGGTCGGGGGGTGGCCGCCTTGGCGGCGAATTGGACACGGCAAAGGGCATCAATGACGGGGGCAGTATCAGCTACCGGGCGGATATGAGCGGCCATTATTTTGTCCGGGCCAAAGTAAATGGGGCGGATGTGGTCTTTATGGTGGATACGGGGGCGACCGATGTGGCGCTGACCCGTAAAGACGCCCGGGCCATCGGTCTGCCCGTTGACAGTCTGAGCTATGACATGCCTTATAGCACTGCCAACGGCGTCGCTTACGGTGCGCGGGTGCGCTTGTCAACCATAGAGCTTGGACCGATCAGGCAGCATAATATCAATGGCTCTGTTCTGCCAAAGGGGCTGGACTATTCCCTGCTGGGCATGAGCTTTCTGGAAAAACTCACCGGGTATAAAGTTTCAGGCGGTGTATTGACATTATATCCATAGTCCCCCACATGTCTCACTTGCAGTAAAAAAAACAGTGAATATAAATATGTCAGATAAAAACGCACAGCCCATCGAAAACAAGCAACAGCTCATCGACTATATTGCCGCCGGTTCCAAGCCGCAAAGCGCATGGTCCATCGGGACCGAGCATGAAAAATTCGGCTTTTGCGTCGATAGCCTGAGCCCGGTTCCCTATGCGGGCGCGCGGAGTATATATGCCATATTGACCGCCATGCAGGAATTTGGCTGGGCCCCCATGATGGAGGGGGATACGCTGATCGGCCTGCTCAAGGACGGCCAGTCGGTGACGCTTGAGCCGGGGGGACAGTTGGAGCTTTCCGGGGCCATGCGCAAGACCTTGCATGAAACCTGCTCAGAAGTGGCGAGCCACCTGAAACTGGCCAAGGCGGTCAGTGACAAGCTGGGTATTGGATTTCTGGGCATGGGCTTTAACCCCAATACGGCCCGCGAAGATGTGCCGATCATGCCCAAGGGTCGTTACGGTATCATGCTCAACTATATGCCGAAAAAGGGTAATCTGGGCCTTGATATGATGTTGCGGACGTCGACCATTCAGGTCAATCTGGATTATGCCAGTGAGGCGGATATGGTCAAGAAATTCCGCGTGTCACTGGCCTTGCAGCCTATCGCGACCGCCCTGTTTGCCGCCTCTCCCTTTACTGAGGGAAAACCCAATGGTTATTTGAGTTACCGCAGTCATATCTGGACCGATACGGACCCGGACCGTTGCGGCATCCTGCCCTTTGTGTTTGAGGACGGTATGGGGTTTGAGGCCTATGTGGATCATGTGCTGGATGTGCCCATGTATTTTATCTATCGGGACGGAAAATATATTGATGTGGCGGGTCAGTCTTTCCGGGATTTCATGCGCGGGGAATTACCGGGCTATCCGGGACATAAACCGATCATGCAGGATTGGGAAGACCATATGAGCACCCTGTTCCCCGAAGTACGGCTGAAGAAATTTCTTGAGGTGCGCGGGGCTGACGGCGGCACATGGAACCGGATTTGCGCGCTGCCCGCTCTGTGGACCGGGCTGTTTTATGACCAGACAAGTTTGGACGCCGCATGGGATATGATCAAGGACTGGACCCAAGAGGAACATGAATATCTGCGGGCCAAAGTGCCGGCTCAAGCGCTGGCCACCCCATTTCGGAACGGTACGGTGCGGGATGTGGCACAACAGATGGTCGCCCTGTCATCGGGTGGCCTGAAACGGCGCGCCAAGCTGAATAGTACCGGCGAGGATGAACGTATTTTCCTGAATCCGCTCTTGACCATTTTGGAGCGCAACCAGACCATTGCCGAGGAAATGCTGGAAAAATACCATAAGCCCGAAAGTGACGGCGGATGGGGCGGGAATATTGATCGTGCCTTTAAGGATTATGCTTTTTAGGCGGGTTCTTCAGGGCATTCAAATCCTCTGACAGGTTGTCATCGTCCTGACAATCAACAATGCTTTGGGCCATCTCATGCATCATGTCAAAATACAGGTCCGGTGATTTATCCAGATAGAGGCCCAGCGGGTCGACAACACTGAACCCGGCATCTGTGTTGCTCATAACCACGGTAGCGATACGCGGATTGGCACCGGGAGCCCCAAGGACGCAGGTCACATTTTTTGTTCTGGCGAGCCTTTTCAGGGCCCGGATATGTTTGACGCTCGGGGTTTGGTCTGATTTCAGGATAATCGCGCCGACACTTTTCAGGCCGAATGCCTTTTCAAAATATTGGAAGGCATCGTGATAGACGATCATGGGCTTTTTGCGAAACGGGCGCAATTGCTCGCGAATGTCTTCTTCCATCCGGTAAAGCCGGGCAATGGTTTTCTGGGCATTGCGGATATAGGTTAGGCTGTTGGCCGGATCCAGTTCCGACAGCGTTTCCTCAATGACACGAACCATACGCCGGGCATTCGCCGGGTCAAGCCAGATATGTAAGTCCTGCGGGCTGCCTTTCGGGGTTTCCTTTGGGTTTTCTGCGTCCTGATACCAAATTTTACTGGTACGGTAGGGGATCAAATGCATGCCCTTTGCCTGCGCCAGCGGGACCGCTTTGAAATTATTATATTTACGTTTGAATATCCTTTTCAGGAAAACTTCAAGATTTGGATCAATGTAAAATACGACGTCTGAATTATGGATCTGGCGGATATTGGACGGTTTCAAGCGGTAAATATGGGGGTTCAGCCCACCTGATACCATTAAATCAAGCTGGCCCACATCGCCCATGACATTGGCCACCAGCGAATATAGTGGTTTGATTGTGGCGATAACCTTCAGGGACTTTGCCTGCGCCACGGACAGCGGAGAAAACAGGAAGCCTGCCAGAAAAACCAGTATAAATATTTTACGCATATTCTTTAACATAACCATCATTCAGGGGTTGTTGTAATAACATAACATATTTGGGGTGTAGGTGTCTTCCTGTCAAGGAATATCGGTAATGCCTATTTTTTGCCACAATAATTCTTAATTTAAATAATTGGGTTGGCCCTTTGCGGGTTTGGCATGCTATAGTCCGCCAGATTCGGGTCTATGGCCCCAAAAATACGTATAAAATGGGACAAGAATGGTTTTGATACATAGTATATTTAAAACGGTAAAAAATCTGAAACCGTTGCTGTTTTCTGTTGTGGCTGTGGGCCTGCTTAGTGGCTGTTCAGGTACGGACCGGCTGAAATATCAGGAACTTAGCGTTACAGAACTTTATGACAATGCCCTTGGTTATCTTAACAAGGGACAATATAAATTCTCTGCTGTGGCTTTTGACGAAGTGGAGCGTCAGCATCCCTATTCATCCTGGGCGCGGCGGTCACAATTGATGTCGGCCTATTCCTATTTCAAGGCCAATAAGCTGGATGAGGCCATTCTGGCGGCGGAACGCTTTGTATCGCTTCATCCGGGCAATAAGGACGCGGCCTATGCCTATTATCTGATTGGGATTTGCCATTATATGCAGATCGCTGATATTCGCCGGGATCAGAAGGAAACCGAGCTTGCCATGGCGTCACTCAGCGAAGTGGTGCGTCGTTTTCCCTTTTCGAAATATGCCGCTGATGCCAAGCTGAAGATTGATCTGACTCGGGATCATCTGGCGGGCAAGGAAATGAAAATCGGTCGTTTTTACCAGAAAAAGGATGAGTATTTTGCCGCCATTGGCCGTTTTACTAATGTGATCCGGAAATATCAGACCACCAGCCATGTGCCGGAGGCCCTGCATCGGTTGACCGAGGTTTATATGGCACTTGGTATTCTGCCGGAGGCCTATAAAACGGCGGCGGTTCTGGGCGAGAACTATCCTAATTCAGAATGGTATAAATTCAGTTATGATCTGATGCAGAAATATAACGTGCAAAAACCTTAATGAACGGGGATTCATCGGTCCCAAATGCTCAATAGTCTGACAATACATAATATTGTTCTTATCGACCGGCTTCATATTGATTTTGAAGAGGGGCTATGTGTGCTGAGCGGTGAGACCGGGGCCGGAAAATCAATTCTTATGGATAGTTTGGGGCTGGCCATGGGCGGACGCGGTGGCCGGGAACTTGTCCGTCATGGCACCGACCAGGCCAGTGTTAGCGCCGATTTTTATCTGCCGGACAGCCATATGATCTGGCCTTTCCTTGATGGACAAAGCCTGTCCCATGAGGGTGGGCAGATTATCCTGCGCCGAAGCTTGAGCCGGGACGGGCGTAGCCGGGCCTATATCAATGATCAACCGATCAGTATCACCCTGTTGCGGGAGGTGGGGGATATGCTGGTTGAAATTCACGGCCAGCATGATGAGCGCGGCCTGCTCAATGCCGCCGGCCACCGGAAAATACTGGACGATTATGGCCATTATGACCCCTTGCGGGCGGCGGTTCGTAAAAGCCATCAAAATCTGATCAACCTTGAAAATCAACTGGCCGAGGAAGAAGCCAAACTGGCAAAGGTGAAGGCCGATGAGGATTATATCCGTCATAACCTGCAAGAGCTTGAGGCCCTATCCCCCATACCCGGCGAAGAAAATCAACTGGCCGATGAGCGCAGCCGCATGATGCAGGGGGAACAGATGTCCGATGGCCTGCAGGATATTCTATCCGGGCTTTTGAATAAAAACGGCATTGATGCGGCCCTGCGCTCGCTGCTCCGGCGGCTTTCGCGCATGGCGGGACAGGATAGGGGTATTCTGGACCCGGTGGTCAATTCACTGGACCGGGCGGCCAATGAAACCTCGGACGCCATTGCGGGCCTTGAGGAAATTCTGCGTAATCTGGAATTTAACCCCCATGAGCTGGAAAATACCGAGGAACGTCTTTTTGCGCTTCGGGCGGCGGCGCGCAAGCATAATTGTCTTGTGGATGATCTGGCCCAGCTGTTAACGGATTTTGAGCAGCAGCTCCGCGCTCTTGAATTCGGGGACGGCGAAGTGCAACGATTTAAGGCGGAAATCACAGTTGCCCGCGTGGCTTTTGACAAGGCCGTTTCTGATCTATCCGCCGCCCGCGCAGAGGCGGCAAAGACATTGGATCAACTGGTGAACGGGGAATTGCCGCCGTTAAAGATGGAAAAGGCCCGTTTTCGTACGCAATTGGTGCCGCTGGACCGGGACGAATGGGGCAGCGATGGCGGGGAGCGCATTGAGTTTCAGATTTCCACCAATCCCGGTACGCCCTTTGGCGGTTTGATCAAGGTGGCGTCCGGCGGCGAGCTTTCCCGCTTTATTCTGGCCCTGAAAGTGGTTCTGGCCCGTAAAACCACCGTGCCCACATTGGTTTTTGACGAGATCGACCGGGGTGTTGGCGGGGCGGTGGCCGATGCGGTGGGTGAACGGCTGAAACGACTGGCGGATGAGGCCCAGATTCTGGTGATCACCCATTCCCCGCAGGTGGCGGCGCGGGCGGCCAATCACTGGCTGATTGAAAAGGCGGAAAAACAGGCGGGCGGCGGTGTCTTTACCAATATTATTTCGCTGGATCAGGACCGGCGGCAGGAAGAAAT
>JAADFR010000075.1:0-2832 GCA_013152755.1 Alphaproteobacteria bacterium | reverse complement strand
ATGCTGGCCGGGGCCAAAATCACCGATGCGGCCCGGGCCGCCGCCGCCAGCCTGATCCGGGGATAGCCATGACGGATGTTCATTCCATAACCGTAACGAAATTGGATGAGGCGCAGGCGCGCCTGGAACTGGCCTATTTATCTGCTGAAATTGCCCGCCATGACGCGCTGTATCATGGGCAGGACAATCCGGCTATAAGTGATGCTGACTATGATTCATTACGTAATCGTAACAAAGAAATTGAGGCCCGTTTCCCTCATTTGATTCGCGACGATAGTCCGGACAAAAGGGTGGGCAGCCCACTGCCCCAATCCAGTGGATTTCAGAAAGTATCGCATCGCCGCCCCATGCTGTCTCTGGACAATGCCTTCAGCCCGGAAGATGTATTTGAATTCGTTGCGCGCGTGAAACGATTCCTGAATCTGCCCGATGAGATGATTTCATTGATGGCGGAGCCAAAGATTGACGGCCTGTCCGCCTCGCTCCGCTATGAGAAGGGTATTTTTGTTCAAGGATTGACCAGAGGTGACGGTAAAGTCGGAGAGGATATTACCAAAAACCTGAAAACCATCACGGATATTCCCAAGAAGTTGACGGGTATGGGCTGGCCCGATGTGTTGGAAATTCGCGGAGAGGTCTATATGGCCAAAGAAGATTTCTTCGCCCTTAACGCCCGGCAGGAGGAAGCCGGAAAACCGCCCTTTGCCAACCCACGCAATGCGGCGGCGGGATCGCTTCGCCAATTAGATAGCAGGATTACGGCACGGCGTAATTTGCATTTTTTCGCCTATGGCTGGGGTGAAATTTCCACAGAATTTGGGCCTACGCAACAGGCTTGTTTTCAGAAAATGCGCGATTGGGGTTTTGTGGTCAATGATCTGGCCCGCCTGTGTGACGGCGCGGCGGCGGCCATTGCCCATTATGATCTGATCGCCGAACAGCGGGCGAAACTGCCCTATGACATTGACGGGGTGGTCTATAAGGTCAACCGGCTGGACTGGCAGGAACGGCTGGGCATGGTGGCCCGGGCGCCGCGCTGGGCCATCGCCCATAAATTCCCGGCGGAAAAGGCCCGTACCACGCTCAAAGATGTGGATTATCAGGTGGGAAGGACCGGGGTGATCACGCCAGTGGCCCGGCTGACTCCGGTGACTGTGGGCGGCGTGGTGGTGTCCAACGCCACCTTGCATAATGCCGATGAAATCGCACGATTGGGCCTGAAAATTGGTGATGAGGTGATCATCCAGCGGGCTGGGGACGTGATCCCGCAGGTGGTTGCGGTGGCCAAAACAACGGACAGCAGTCAGCCCATTGTCTTTCCCGCCACATGTCCGTCCTGCGGTAGCCAGCTTGAGAGGGATGAGGGCGAGGTGGCCTGGCGCTGTTCCGGGGGGCTGATCTGTCCGGCCCAACGGGTGGAGCGGTTGCGGCATTTTGTCTCGCGCAATGCCTTTGATATTGACGGGCTGGGCAAAAAACAGATCGAATTTTTCTTTAATGAGGGGTTGATTGAAAGCCCGGCGGATATTTTCACGTTGCAGGAAAGGGATGCCGAGGGGCTGACCCGGCTTAAGAACCGGGATGGCTGGGGTGACCTGTCGGTGACAAACCTGTGGGCGGCTATCGATCAGAGGCGGGTGATTTCAATGGATCGCTTTCTATTTGCCCTTGGCATTCATCATGTGGGACAGCAGAATGCCCGCCTGTTCTGCCTGAATTATCTAACCATAGACCGCTTTATCACGGCGGTTGAGGCGGCACAGGACCCGGATAGCGAGGCCTATGCGGAATTGCTTAATATTGACGGTATCGGGCCGAAGGTGGCCGATACGGTGATCAATTTCTTTGCCGAACCCCATAATCGGGATGTGGTGAAACGGCTGTTGCAACAGGTCAGGGTTGAGGATTTTCAAGCGCCGGACATGGGCAGCTCCCCCGTCGCGGGCAAGACCGTGGTCTTTACCGGTAGCCTTGAAAAAATGACCCGGCAGGAGGCAAAGGCTTCTGCGGAAAAACTGGGGGCCAAGGTTTCCGGCTCCGTATCCAAAAAAACCGACATGGTCATCGCCGGCCCCGGTGCCGGATCAAAACTCAAAAAAGCCGTGGCCCTGGGCGTTAAAACCCTGAGCGAAGATGAGTGGCTTGAATTGATCAGTTAATTTTCCCTATAGGTGACACGGACTTTTACCTCATTATTTATTTGAGAATTGATGAATTTTAAGACTTTATTTTGGATGTCATCATCTATTGATAATTCAAAAAGATATTCATCGTTGTTTTTTAATGTGATTCTCAAATTTTGTGACCAAATGTCTGCCCCTTCTTCGAGGCGCGCACGATTAATATCTGAAAGCAGTAATTTCTCTGTGTTTAATTTTCCTGTATTTTCATCCGACCAGTAAGAGATAATTCTTTTATTAGTGAATAAGCTGCCACTATCCTTAATTGAGAATAACTCTACTGTAGATAAATATTCCAGCTTTTCATTATTGGACAGGAGGCCCTGTTCTTTTAAATAGGCTATATCTTTATTCCATATGGAATTGCCATACATGGTCTGTCCAAATGGAATATAATATATACCGCTTAAAAATATGGTTGTGAGCAATATGCCTCCGACAGATATACCAATGAAAGAGGATGCACGATAGCGTGAGTTCTCTATGAATTGAACGTTATAATTTTTAACATTACGGTTAATCCTGTATACGAAGGGCACAAGGCTTAAGATCGATATGATAAGGCAGGCAATGGTAAGAGCACCATTATCAAGATTTTCCCCCAGTCTCGAGAAGAACAGATAGGCAAGACCTAATATTGCGGCAAAATAAA
>JAADFR010000074.1 GCA_013152755.1 Alphaproteobacteria bacterium | reverse complement strand
GATGTTGCGTTATCATGATAAAAATTCAAAACCGCACTGGCCACCATAATCAGACCCAGAACAACACCGCCCAAAATCGTCAGGCGCGGTATAGTCAACATCAATCCTGCAATAGATTCCAGAAAACCAACCACAACCAGTGACCCGGGCGGCAAACCCAATTGTTCAAACTGAGCCACCTGAAGCGGGCTGCCGATAATTTTATTTGCGCCGTTATAAAAGAAGACAATCGCCAAAATCAGGCTCAATATCCACAACACGACTTCGATTAACTTATCCCCGTTCATAGAAGCTCACCCTTTTGTAGCCTAATGCCACTTTAAGAAAAAATGCGGCAAAAATCAAATATGGCGTTTTTCGCTTAGAAATCATCATCTGGTGGCTTTAATTGTGACATCAAGAAAAACCTGTCCGGCCACGCTGGACAGATCACGCCATGCCCCCTGCCCAACCCCGTAATCCAGCCGATTAATAACCATTTCCCCCTTTATGGTCGCCTGTTTCGCGTCATACTGTATCAAGGTAAAATAAAGCGTTTCGGCCCGTGTCACATCCCTTAACGTCAGATCACCGCTCACTTGATATTTATCCCCGTCAAGATGTTTAAACACACTACTGACAAAACGGGCCTCGGGAAATTGCGCCACATCAAACCAGTCTTTTTTCTTCAAATTCGCCGCGACATCTCCGTAAAAGGCCTCAATATGATTAAGGTCAATAGTGAGTACTACTTGGGCTAGATCCAGTTTATCCTTATCAAACTGTATTTTCGCCTCAAATTCCGGAAATTCTCCCTCGGCAGGGCTGCCTTCAATGGCGACGGCAAATTTAATAGAACTCTCCGCCCCCTCAATCTGCCAAAACCCATCATTGGCCATTGCCACCGACGGCAAAAAGGCAACAAAAAAAAGAAAAAATCTTTTCATATTTTATTCGGATTTCTTTGGACGCAGAGACATGCGGTCCATCACATCGTCTTTGCGCACATAATGATGGTATAAAGCTGCCGCCACATGAACAACAAAGGCCGTTACCAGAAGACCAGCGGTCACCTCATGGAGTTCCTCAAACAATTCCCCCAACTCTTTGTTCTTACCCACGAGGGCGGGCAGTTCCAGACCGAAAAATTTAACCGGATGGCCCCCATATGAGCTCAATAGCCATCCAAAGACAGGTTGTAAGAGCATAATCGCGTAAAGTAGCAAATGCATGGCATGGGCACTGATATTTTCAAGACGGCTCATGGTATCGGGCATCACGGGCACCGGATTCATCTTGCGCCATATAAGCCTCAAAACCACCAGAAAAAGTACCATTATGCCAAAAGATTTATGCAGGTCGTAAAGACCGAATTTATAACTCATCTGATCCGGCGTATCGGCGGGAAGTTCATACATGTAATTGCCCAGAATTACCAAGCCAGCCAGGAGAATAAACATGCCCCAATGAAAAGCCTTAGCGACACTACCATAAGATATTTCTGTATTTTTTAATGCCATTTTCTACCCTGTATTTTTGCTTACTGTTTAATCAAAGCCTCAGCCTCAATCCGAATTGTCACATCATCACCTATAAGAGGCAGGTATTTTTTCATACCATAGCGGGACCGCTTTATGGTCGTTTTGGCGGAAAACCCGGTGCGCATTCTATTCTTCTGAATATCCATCGCCCGTTTGTTCAGCCGAACCTTTAACGTCAGCGGCTTCGTTATCCCGAGAAGGGTGAAATTTCCCTCAACAGTTGCCCTGTTGTTCTTACCCAAGATCACTTTCGTACTAACAAAGCGTGCGGTTGGATATTTTTCCACATTGAAAAAATCTGCTGATTTCAAATGCGCATCAAAATCAGCCAAGCCTGTCATTATGCTGGCCGTTTTAAGGGTGATAGAGACCGAACTTTGATCCGGGTTGTCATAATCCAATATGATTTCCCCATCATAATCCATAAACTGACCCATAGAATTGGAAAAACCGATATGGCTGATAAACCACATGATATTGGTATGATTTTTATCAAAATGATAGACTTCACGACCCGTAATAGTGTCCTTTGCCTGCACCGGCAAAGAGCTGAAAATCAAACAGAATGCGATTAACGCCAGTCTGGCCATAAATACCTCAGTTCTTTCGTTTTAATTTGTCCTTGATCATGCCAATATTCATGATGATCCAGACCGGCACCACGACGATCGCCCCAAGCAGAATATATTTCCCGCCCCAGCTGATAAACTGAAGGAGCTTGTCAAGTATCCGGCCCACGGTTTCCGGAATATCGTGGATCAAATCCGCCGGGCTTATATCAAAATAATCCAGCGCCAGCCCCACCAGAAGCGAAACCACCAACAGTTTCCAGATAACATGCATCGCTGATTTATTCATCTTTTAATTCCAGCTCTTGACGCTCTGTGAATATTTTTTCTTCCATATCATACCGTAACTGCCTCGCCAGTGTATCCACGGCATATTTCTGTTCTTTGGTTAATGTACGGGTTGCGGACAATAGGGCCAGTTTATTCAGGGCCGTCTGATATTTCAAGGCTTTAGCATCCTCAACAATTGTCGCAATATGCTGCGTTAACGCGGGGCTTTCATCTCTGAAACTATATGTCAGACGATCTTCTTCATGGGTTTCCTGCGGCTTGTCACATGATGTGAGAAGCATTACCAAAGCCATTATTACGATTTTTCCAAACATCCCTGCCTACTCACCCGTTTATGAAAAATTCTTCTGAACCGTAGGATAAGGGCAAAAGCACAAAAAAACAATCCCCGACAGATTTGTGCTGCCGGGGACTTATTTTGGGAAAGGCTTATATTCAGATATGTTTACGGCTCTGAACCACCCGGTAACGGTTTGAAACATAGGCGGTATCGGACAATGCCGCATTGGCCGCCGGATTACATCCCGTGGCATGGAAGTCACTGAAAGCCGCCGTCTGGTTCACATAAACGCCGCCGGTCAGGTTAAAGGATATTGCAACACCGACCCGGCAAGCCATATCCTCTGCCGCATCCAGCACCTCGTCTGACGCGGAATAGATGCCAAAGCTGATGGCGCCGTGATTTTTCACGCTGTTTTCAACAATTTTAAGGCTGTCCGCCGTATCTTTGCTCGGCACCACAAAGGAAATAGGGCCGAATAATTCCGCCGTATAAGAGCTTTCATCCGTGGCTTTCAATATCAGGGGAGTCTGTATGGTTGCCCCGTCAAATCCGTCCATCGGGACTGACCGGGAGGGCAGAATAACATTGTCACCCTTACCATATTCCCCGATGCGCTCAAGGGTCGCCTTGCTCTGAATGGCCCCCAGAATGGCACTGGCGCGCGCGTCATCACCGTTGAGCTTTTCAACGCCCGTAGCCAAGGCTGCCGCCACTTCATCAAAGCTCTTGTGACCATCTTCGGTTTCAATGCCGCCTTCGGGGATAAAAATATTCTGCGGTGTGGTACACATCTGCCCTGAGTAAAGGCTCAAAGTAAAGGCAAGGTTGCCAATCATGCCCCGGAAATTATCAGTGCTATCAATGATCACACAATTGACGCCGGCCTTTTCCGTATAGACCAGAGCCTGCCGCGCATTGTCTTCCAGCCAGTTGCCGAATGTGGTGCTACCGGTAAAGTCGATCAGCTTCACTTCCGGTGCCAGAGCCAGTTCCTTGGCCAGCGGGGCCTCGGCACTGTCGGCGGCCAGCGTGACGATATTGGGATTAAACCCTTCTTCTGACAAAACATCGCGGCAGATTTCAACCGTAATGGCCAGCGGCAATATACCGCCCGGATGGGGCTTTACAATAACCGCATTGCCGGTAACCAGGCTGGCGAATAAACCGGGATAGCTGTTCCATGTGGGGAAGGTTGAGCAGCCAATGACCAATCCTATGCCCCGGGGGATCACGGTGAAATGCTTTTCCATGACCAGCGGATCACGCTTGCCCTGCGGCTTCTCCCAACGGGCAACCGCTGGCGTGCGGGTCATATCCTCATAGGCATAGACCACAGCTTCCAGCCCCCGGTCCTGCGCATGGGGGCCGCCAGCCTGAAAAGCCATCATAAAGGCCTGACCGGTGGTATGCATGACCGCAAAGGCCATTTCAAAGCTGCGCTTGTTAATACGGTTCAGAATTTCAAGGCAGATGCCTGTCCGAGCTTCAATGGACGCCTTGGCCCAGTCCTGACGAATGGCCTCTACTTCACTGATTAGAGCCGCCGCATCCACCTTGGGATAGTTAATGCCCAGGTCAAAGCCATACGGCGATCTTTCTGAACCAACGGTGCCCGTCACAGCGGGCTGGTCAATGGTGAAATCCTTATTGAGATAAGACTTAAAAGCCGCTTCGCCATCGGCAGACGCATTCTCGCCATAAATTTTCGGGCTGGCAATCTCAGGGTAAGCCGTCCAATATTCGCGGGTTCTGCTGGCGGTGATGGCCCTCTCAAGGGTATCTTTGTGACGTTCAAACAATGAAGATTGTGACATATTCTCTTTCTCCTGATAAAATTTCGGCCAAATATTATGACCTGTATTTAACATATTTATTGACGAAGCCCTACGTATTTGTAATTAATAGACCGAGCGGTTGGTTAATTCAAGTTAAATAGCTTAAATATTTTATTTGTCCTTGTGATATAATCACCCGTATAAGCGCACATAGGTAACAAACGGGAGCAGAGACAATGTCTTATAACAATATAATATTCACGATCACGGATGGCTTGGCGACCCTGACCCTGAACCGCCCGGACAGCCTGAACAGCTTTACCACTGAAATGCATGAAGAAGTCCGCGATGCCATGACGAAAGTGGAAAATGATTCAAGCGTGCGCTGTCTGTTGCTTACGGGGAGTGGCCGGGGCTTTTGTGCGGGTCAGGATTTGAACGACCGGGCGGTAAAGCCCGGGACCGAACGGCGCGATCTGTCCGAATCCGTTGACCAGAATTATAACCCGCTGATCAAACGGCTGGCCCGTTTGCCCATGCCGGTTATCTGTGCGGTGAACGGTGTTGCCGCCGGTGCCGGGGCTAATCTGGCACTGGCCTGTGACATGGTTTTTGCCGCAAAAACTGCCAAATTCATTCAAGTCTTCTGCAAGATCGGCCTGATCCCCGACAGTGGCGGCACCTATATCCTGCCGCGCCTTGTGGGCATGGCCCGGGCCATGGGCCTCGCCCTGACCGGGGAGGCTATCACTGCCGAACAGGCCGAAAGCTGGGGCATGATCTGGAAAGCCGTTGACGGTGACGAATTACAGGAGGTGGCCCTGAAACAGGCCCGTTATTTCACCAGCCAGCCGACTTTGGGCCTGTCGCTGATTAAAAAAGCCCTGCGCGCCAGCATTGACAATGATCTGGCGACACAGTTACAACTGGAAAGCAATTATCAAAAGGAAGCCGGATTTTCCGATGATTATCAGGAAGGGGTTGCCGCCTTCCTCGAAAAACGCAAACCGACCTTCACCGGTAAATAGAGGATATAAATTTATGACTGCTCTTTCCCCCGCACAGGCCGTGGCCGTTATCGGCGCTGGAACCATGGGCGCTGGTATTGTACAGGTGGCTGCCACCGCCGGACATGACGTCTATATTTTCGATACCTCAGGCGAAGCCATCGACAAGGGCATCGCCCAGATCGAGAAATTCCTTGCCCGCTCCGTCACCAAGGGCCGCATGGATGAGGCAGAACGTGGGGCCATATTGGGCCGTATTCACCGCTGTCACAAGCTGGAAGACCTTGCCCCGGCCAAGCTGGTCATTGAGGCCATTGTGGAAAATATCGACATCAAAAGATCCGTATTTAGCCAGTTGGAGGATATTCTGGATGAGGATGCCATTCTCGCGTCCAATACATCGTCCATTTCAATCACCGAAATTGCCGCAAAGCTGAAACGGCCAGAGCGCATGGTGGGGATGCATTTCTTCAATCCGGCGCCGATTATGAAGCTGGTGGAGATCATTCACGGACTGGTCACCGACAAACAGGTCGCCGATATTACCTTTGCCACCGCCGAGGCCTGGGGCAAAAAGGTGGTCCATGCCAAATCCACCCCCGGCTTTATCGTCAACCGGGTCGCCCGCCCCTTCTATTCCGAAGCCCTGCGCATCCTGCAAGAGGGCGGCGCAGACATTCCGACCATTGATGCTTGCATTCGGGAAGCTGGCGGCTTTCGTATGGGGCCGTTCGAGCTGATGGATCTGATCGGCAATGACATAAATTTCTCTGTGACCCAATCGGTTTACAATGCCTATTTTCAGGAACCGCGCTATCGCCCATCGCTTATTCAGCAGGAACAAGTGGCCGCCGGACGCTTTGGCCGCAAAAGTGGTTATGGATATTACAATTACGCAGAGGGTGTAGAAAAACCCGCACCCCATACCGCAGCCCCCGGCCCGGCCCCGGTTGAAGTCACGGTTTTTGGTGAAAATGCCCTCATTTCCCCGCTGGCCAGACTGGCCAAAGAGGCGGGCATCACGGTAAATAGCGACTTGGAACAGGATGTCCCCGACTATCAGCCCGGTTTTCTGGTGGATAATATCTTACTGCTGTTATCGGATGGGACAACTGCCACGGAATTAACCAGTGTCATGCCCTATGAGGTGGTTACCTTTGATCTGGCCCTAGACTATAACGCCGCCAGCCGCATTGCCATCGCCAAAGGGGATCAGGTTTCAGAGGAAAGTCTGGCCGTTGCCGCCGGGTTCTTTCAGGCCATTGGCAAACAAGTGTCCGTCATTGATGACTGCCCCGGTCTGATCGTCATGCGTATTGTCGCCATGCTCGCCAATGAGGGTAGTGATGCGGTCTATCAGGGCGTTACCACCGCCGAGGGTGTTGACATTGCCATGATGAACGGGGTTAATTACCCCAAAGGCCCCATGCAATGGGCCGAGGATATTGGTCTGACCCATATCCGGGATGTTCTGGGCAATCTACAACGCTTTTACGGTGAGGACAGATACCGCACCTCTCCCCTACTCCGCCGAGCCACTTTTGGCACTGAAAGACTGTTATGAGCCGAGAAATAGCCCAGAAAATAGCTGAAAAATTCAACAGCCGCCGCACGCTGGACAAGCTGTTGGGGATTGAATTTGTCTCCATTGATGCCGGAGCTGCGGTGATGAAATTGAAACTGACCGAGGATATGGTCAATGTCTATGGCAGCGCTCACGGCGGCACCATCTTTGCCCTAGCCGATGCGGTTTTTGCCTATGCCTGCAACAGCCGGAATATCGTATCCGTGGCGGCGGGATGTTCCATCGAATATCTGGCCCCGGCCTTCCCCGGTGACACCCTCACCGCCAGTGGAAAATTTCAGGGCGGACGGGGACGACAAGGCATCTATGACATTATGATCACCAATCAGGACGATAAATTAATTGCCACCTTCCGGGGCAAATCACATGCCACCAAAGAAAATGTTTTAGGAGACACCCCATCATGAGAGACGCTTTTATCTGTGACGCAATCCGCACCCCCATTGGCCGTTACGGCGGCGCGTTATCATCGGTCCGGCCCGATGATCTGGGCGCCATTCCGCTGAAAGCCCTCATGGACCGCAACGCGCAGGTGGACTGGGCAGAGGTAGATGACCTGATCATGGGCTGTGCCAATCAGGCCGGGGAAGACAATCGCAATGTGGCCCGTATGAGCGCCCTGCTGGCCGGACTGCCTGTCACAGTACCCGGCTCAACCGTGAACCGCCTGTGTGGCTCCGGCATGGACGCCACCGGTATTGCCGCCCGCGCCATCAAATCCGGCGAGGCGGAGCTGATGATCTCCGGCGGCGTTGAAAGCATGTCCCGCGCCCCCTTTGTTACGGGCAAGGCCGATGCGGCCTTTTCCCGCAAGGTGGAAACCTATGACACCACTATCGGCTGGCGGTTCGTCAACCGGATGATGAAAAAGCAATATGGCATCGACAGCATGCCCGAAACGGCGGAGAATGTGGCGGAAGATTTCAATATCTCCCGCGCGGATCAGGATCTTTTTGCTTTTCGCTCCCAACAGAAAACCGCCGCCGCTCAGGAATCCGGGCGTTTTGACGTGGAAATCATCCCGGTCACCATCCCCCAGCGCAAAGGCGACCCGAAAGTGGTCAGCATAGACGAACATCCCCGCGCCAGCACCACCTTGGAAGCCCTCGGCAATTTGCGCACGCCTTTTCGCGAGGGCGGGTCTGTCACGGCGGGCAATGCGTCGGGCGTTAATGATGGGGCTTGCGCCATTCTTCTGGCCTCAGGAGACGCGGCAAATAAACATGGCCTGACCCCTAAAGCGCGGGTGGTCGGCATGGCGACCGCCGGGCTTGCACCGCGCATCATGGGTTTTGGCCCGGCCCCGGCCACCAAAAAACTTTTGGCCCAGACCGGCCTGACCATTGATCAGATGGATGTCATTGAACTGAACGAAGCCTTTGCGTCACAAGGGCTTGCAGTAATGCGTGACCTTGGCCTGCCCGATGATGCGCCTCATGTAAATCCCAACGGTGGGGCCATCTCCCTTGGCCATCCCCTGGGCATGAGCGGCGCACGACTTGTGACCACGGCCATGTATGAGCTTCACAAAACCGGTGGACGTTACGCCCTCTGCACCATGTGTATTGGTGTGGGGCAAGGCATCGCCATGATTATCGAGAAAGTCTAGGCAGATTAATAACGCGCGGCGGGGATGTGGTCTTTATTGATCACAACCTTGCCAATGGGCGCAAGGGCCAGCGCAGCCAGCTTTAAATGCTGAAAGGCAAAGGGGATACCAATGATGGTAACCGCCAAAGCCACCGCCCAGATGACATGACCCAAAGCCAGCCAGATACCGCCGAACAAGAACCAAATGATATTACCAATAACGCCCAGCGGGCCGGTGCCAATGTCTTCTTCGCCGGTCAGGACCTCCCGGTTGACCGCCTCCCGGCCAAAGGGCAGAAGGCTCAGATGAGCCATATTCATGGCGGCCACGAACCACGGGATGCCCACAATGGTCAGCACCATGATAACCCCGAAGACCACCCAGCCAACGGCCATGAAGAAACCGCCAAAGATCAGCCATAAAATATTTAAAATAAGTGACATATCAATATCCTGATATTGCGCAATCATCCCGTTACCCTCCCCCATATATGGGGAATAACCGCCAAACTGCAATATTTATTTGTCCGTCATGGGCCTTAAAGACTGATCCCCGTCCTTTTTTACCCGCCCATAGAGTTCCTTCACCGACACGCCCAAAGCAGGATGCCGCCACGCCGAACATATATCCATCAGGGGTTTTAAGACGAACAATCTTTCATGAAGCCTTGGGTGGGGAATGATCATCTCTTTTGGGGCCCCGCCGGGCCATTTACCGTCAGTGGGGACAATTAAATCCCCATAAGCGATAATATCCAGATCAATGATCCGGGCTTCCCACCGGATGCGGCGTGTACGGCCAAGGCGGGCCTCTATTTCATGGAGGTTATGGAGCAGGTCTCGGGCACAAAGCGATGTTTCCACCATAGCCACGGCATTGACAAACCACGGTTGATCAGACACAGGAACAGGGGCTGATTCATAAAAAGGTGATATTTTTTTGACAGATATACCCAGATTTGGCATCTCGGAAATGGCCGCCTCAAGCACCCCGCGCGGGCCGTCAAATTCCGTCCCGCCCAGATTGCTGCCCAAACCAATGAAGGCTATATTTTTTTCCATATAAATCCGATATCTATGCCAAATGGCCAAAGCTATGCTATAGTATGGCTATAGTTAACTTATTTTTTTAGGATATTACATCATGTATTTTCATCCCAACGAAAAACTTGCCCTGTTTATTGATGGTTCCAATCTTTTTGCCACTGCCAAGGCACTAAATTTTGATATTGATTATAAAAGGTTAAGAGGTTTTTTTGCGGAAAAAGGGCTGTTGCTCAGGGCCAATTATTATACGGCATTGCTTGAGGATCAGGAATATTCCCCTCTGCGGCCACTGGTCGACTGGCTGGATTATAATGGCTATACATTGGTCACCAAACCGACCAAAGAATTTACCGACAGCCGGGGTGAAAAGAAAATCAAAGGCAATATGGATATGGAACTGGCCATCGACATGATGGGCATGGCCGACCATGTTGACCATATGGTGTTATTTTCCGGTGACGGCGATTTCAGACGACTGGTGGAGGCCGTTCAGCGCAAGGGCGTGCGCGTCACTGTGGTCAGCAGCACCAAAACATCCCCCCCCATGATCGCCGATGAGCTAAGGCGTCAGGCCGATAACTTCATCGAATTATCCAGTATGAATGACGAATTTGGCCGTCCCTCAAATGGCGGGCAGAATCAAGGCGGCCATCACGCCTATAATACGGATACTGAATAATCCATGACACAGAAAGCTGTAAATCCCGTCTTTATGCCGGGGGATGCGCCGGAGGATTGCACCCTTTGCCCGCGCCTGACCGCCTTTCGGGCCGAAAACCGGAAAAAATATCCGGCCTTTTACAACGGCCCGGTGCCGTCCTTTGGCGATGCTGATCCTGAATTGCTGATTGTCGGCCTCGCCCCCGGCATGAAAGGGGCCAACCAAACCGCCCGCCCCTTTACCGGGGATTACGCCGGAGATCTGCTTTATGCCACATTGGCAAAATTCGGCTATACTAGCGGCACCTATCAGACCATGGGCAATGACGGGCTGACGTTAAAGAATGTATTGATTACCAATGCAGTGCGCTGCGTGCCGCCCCAGAATAAAACCATCGCTGAGGAAGAAAATAACTGCCGGCCTTTTTTGATTAATCAGATCAATAACTCTGGCCGCCTGAAAATCATACTGGCCCTTGGGCTGGTAGCACACAAGTCGGTTCTGACCACTTTCGGTCTGAAAAAATCAGCCTTTAAATTTGCCCATAACGCCCTGCATCCCTTGGGCAATGTCATCGGTGATAAAAATATTACCCTGATCGACAGCTATCATTGCTCGCGTTATAACACCAACACAAGGCGGTTAACCGTAGATATGTTTGAGGATGTATTCCGGAAAATTCAGAATTTCCTGAAATAAATATATGATACCGCATCTATTTTGAGCTATGATATAGTCTCATAAACCCATTGGAGGAAAGAATATGCGCCGACTTTTTACCCTGAGCTTAAGCCTGTTTATAGGCCTGACCACATATGCCCTTGGCCAGAATAAATATGACGAGGTTCAGATTACCACCATTCCCGTTGGCCATGGCATTTATATGTTGCAAGGTGCCGGAGGGAATATCGGTGTTTCTGCCGGGGAAGACGGCGTATTTATGATCGATGATCAATATAGCCCGCTAACCCCGAAAATTATCGCGGCGATCAGCAAAATTTCCGACAAGCCCATCCGCTTTGTCATTAACACCCATTGGCACGGCGACCATACGGGCGGCAATGAAAATCTGGGCAAAACAGATGTGATTATCGTCGCCCATGACAATGTCTATAAAAGGCTTAGCTCTGACCAGTTCATCAAGGCCTTTGACAGCCATGTTCCGGCGGCCCCCAAGGCGGCCCTGCCGATCATATCTTTTAATGACAAGGTGACCTTTCACCTGAACGGCCTTCATATACAGGCCCGCCATTTCGCCCCGGCCCATACGGACGGTGACAGTATGATCTTTTTCAAAGACACCAATATTGTCCATACGGGGGATATATTCTTTAATCATATGTATCCCTTTATCGACACCAGTTCCGGCGGCACCATATATGGCATGATAGAGGCCACCGCTACGCTCCTGACACAGGTGGATGATGAAACAAAGATCATTCCCGGCCATGGCCCCCTGGCCAACAAGGCCGATTTACAGGCCTATCATGATATGCTTGTGCGGGTAATCGAGATTCTGACCCCCTTGGCTCAGAAAAATATCTCTGTCGAAAAAGCCACGGAAATGAAACCGCTAAAGGAGCTTGATGACAAGTGGGGCGGCGGCTTCTTTAAAGCGGATATGTTCCTCGGCACCGTTTATCAAACGATCATTGATCACGGCAAAACTGATTAATTCCCCGTTCAGCCATCATTCAGGTTGAAGAATATATAGTAGTTTCAGGATGCAGGTGAGGCTGCACGAAAACAACCAAAGGAATGAATGATGAGCAAGTTAAATCGTATATTAAAAGTTTCTGTTTTTACGCTGGGCATTGCGGCCTTTGGATTACTTCCTGCATTGCAGGCCTCCGCTGGCGAAAGACGCCACGACCGGCGTGACCGTCATGAATATAACGAACATAACAAGGGCTATGGCTTCAACAACCGTCGCAATAATCGCCATAACTATAATTATAATTATAATTATGGCTACAACAATTATAATCGCCATAACCGCTATAACCGTCATCGGGGCAATGGTGGTGCGGTGATATTGGGCGTCCTCGCCGGTGGCTTACTGTTCTCTGCCCTGAACTCCAATCAAAGACGGCATAATGACCGCCGTAATCAAACGGTTTATGTCCAGCAGCAGCCCGTATATGTTCAGCCCACTCAGCAGCAATGGACTGCGCGCAGACCGGTTCAACCCCAAAATAGCAGCTGTCTTCAGGTGCGGGAATATCAGACCACCATCACGGTAGGGAATCAGAATGTCCCCGCCTACGGACAATCCTGCCTTCAACCCGATGGTTCATGGAAATTAGGCCCCGCCACGCCGGTCCCCGGTTATTAAAATCTATTTGAGGCAGCCTTAGGGTCTATAGACAATTAAGGCTGCCTCAACTTCCTTAGATATTATTTTCCCAAAAATTCCACCAATTTTGGCTTATGAAATTTTACCTTGGCCACACATAGCTCAATGGTCTCAAGGGTTTGGGCCAGGGAACGGGAACCGCCGGCGATTGTTTTGACCCTTGGGGTGAAGAAAGCTTTAACCTCATCCCGCTTTTCAAGGCTGCAAAAATCACTGGCAAAACCGGTAATTCTGGACTGGGAAAAGCCGGGAATACGGGCCTTCACACCATCAAAATTAGCCTGAAACCAAACCCATGCCCCGTCCCGCAGGTCATCACTGAACATCTGAGTACCCAGAACGACATTGACCTCATTGGCGCGCATCTTATCGCTCAGGACCAAATCCCGCACCTCTGCGGAAAAACCAGCGTCCAATGTAGAGGATGCCGCCTGTAACAAGCGGCCCCGCACAGTACCATCGGTTGATTTCAGATAGAGGTCCAGCAGATGGCGACCAAAGTCAGTCCCCAAATCCTCTACCCCCACGATGAGCGCGCGGGATATAAGGTTGCTATCCACCCTGTCCCCATGCATCTGACCATCACTGCCGTAGCCCACATACCGCTTTGCCATATCAGTTAATTTAGCTCTGAGTGCCTTGTCCTTGCCCACAAAGGCCAGATGGCCCACAAGAGCCCGGCGCAGGTTGGTTACCTCACCATTGTCATCCGCCTTGGCCTCAAAGCCGATAGCCGACAATTTTGGGCCATAGAGTTTCACGGACAGGGCCGATAGTTTTGCCTTTTCCGCAGCCGTTGTCGCCACCTTGTCATACATGAAAGTCAAAGGCGTCATGGGCGTCGTGACCACCCGATATGACGGCGAAGCAATGATAGAGGGGGCCACCTCAACAAAGGCGGCAAAGTCAAGCTTGCCCGCATCCATGGCCGCCGTAAAGCTGTTGGTCAGAGACAGCATGCTTTCCGCCGACAGATCATTCTGGTGACTGAACAACGCCGACCAGCCCGCCCCGTCAAGGGCGTAACGGTAATATCCGGCCCCGTTGAGATTAGGCATCAGATAATCCAGCTTTCCCTTGTCCGGCAGGGTGACGGTCATTTTTTTCTGATCCAGTAGGGTGCAATATTTATGGGCCTTGCCATCAATAGCATAGCCGAAACAGGCAGGAACAATCCATGACTTATCCGTATCACCCGATGAGCCAAGAGGGAAATAACGGGACTGTGCAATGGTAAGAACCGTATTCCCGCCCTCATAGGCAGAGCGTATATCAAGATAGGGAATGCCCGGCTGCTCCAGAAAGCTGTTGAAGGCCGCCCGCACCTGTTCCATAGGCACCTTGGTGGATTTCTCGCCAATGGCGGTGATGAAATCATTTGAGGTTGCATTTTCAAAGGCATAGCGGGTCATATAATTATGTATCCCGGCCCGAAATTCCTCAGGCCCCATGAAAGATTCGATCATGGCCAAAACCCCGCCGCCCTTTTGATAGGTAATTCCGTCAAAGGCGGTCACAATATCGTCGTTGCTTAAAATAGGCTGGCGGATTTGCCGGGCACTGACCAGACTGTCACCGCGCATGGCCCCAAGGGAACCTCTGAGCAAACCCTGCCTGAATTTATACTCCGGCAGGATATTATCCAGCGCCGTTTGGGACATCCAGGTGGCAAAGGCCTCATTAAGCCAGATGTCATTCCACCAGACCGGCGTCACCAGATTACCAAACCATTGATGGGCCAGCTCATGAGCATGAACCCCCATATAGCGTTTTTTCAGGCCCAAAGAAGAATTCTCATCCAGCAAGAGCAACTGTTCCCGATAGGTAATCGCCCCGGCATTTTCCATGGCTCCATAAGCAAAATCCGGTACCGCCAGAATGTCCAGCTTGGCATAAGGATAGGGAATTTGAAAATAATCTTCCAACGCACCAAGGATTTCTGCCGAATGTTCCAGCGCGTAAGTCAATTTACCCCCCTTGCCCTTTGTGGCAATACCCCGCAGCGGTACAGTATGGTCCCGAACGGCTGTTTTGGGCATATCCTGCCATTCCACCACGTCAAAGGGACCAACCGCAAAGGCCACCAGATAGGACGGCAAAGGCTTGGTGGTGGCAAAAGTCATTTTGGTAAAGCCATCCCCCAAATCCGTCCGGGAAATTTCCGGCGTATTGCCCAACCCCTCAAGGCCGGTGGGAACGGTCAGGCTCACATCAAACGGTACTTTGAAGCCCGGCTCATCAAAACCCGGGAAGGCCCGGCGAGCATCAATGGCCTCAAACTGGGTATAGGTGTAATTATAATCGCCGTCTTTGACCCGGTAGATACCCTGCAAGGCGTCACTGACCTTGCCTTTATAGGTAATTTTAAGCTGTGCCTTGCCGGGACCAACTTTGGCGGGGAAGGACAGTTTGGCAATACCAGTAGGGTCAACCTGCGCGTAAGTCACGGGGATAGTCTTGCCATCTTCCAACGTCAGTTCAGCTTTGCTGACCGTTAAATCCTGACCGTGGAGCCACATAAAATCTGTTGTCACATCAAAGGTCAGGTCAATAGCCACCTGACCGCTAAAATCGCTGTTATCCGGAATGATTTTCAGGTCAATTTGATAGTGGGTCGGACGGATACTATGGGGCAACTGTCCTTTTGGTATATCAGCACTATAGGCTGGCCCCTGTTGTACATTCTGCTCACTACCACAGCTGGAAAGCGTCAGAGCCATAAAGATGGCTACGACCATTGTATGAAATTTAAACACGTTATTATCCCTTAACTTATGTCAATTTATATATGGCCCCTACACCCATCCGTAATTTACAATAACAAAAAAATTTAGCAAACCCTTTTACCGCTTTTCTTATCTCTGACAGACCTATAAACTAATTAATGTAATGAAGGATTGTTCATGGATATAAAAGATTTCAGAAAAAACGCCCATAACTTTGTCGACTGGATGGCCGACTATATGGAAAATATTGAAAGCTATCCGGTAAAACCCCCTACAAAACCGGGCGATATTCTGGCCCAACTTCCCGCTATGGCCCCGCAAACCCCAGAGCAGATGAACGATATTTTCAAGGATTTTCAGGATATTATCATGCCCGGCATGACCCATTGGCAACATCCGGGTTTTCTGGCCTATTTCCCGGCCAATGCCAGCCCGCCGTCCATCCTCGCCGAAATGCTCACCAGCACCGTCGCCGCCCAATGTATGAGCTGGCAGACCTCACCGGCGGCAACCGAACTGGAAGAACGGGTGCTGGACTGGCTGCGTCATATGATCGGCCTGCCCGATGATTTTCATGGGGTGATACAGGATACGGCCTCCACCGCGATGCTGTCCGCCTTTCTCTGCGCCCGGGAGCGACTCAACGACTTTAAAACCAATCACAGCGGTTTAAATGATGCCGGGCGTCATTGCTGTTATGCCTCGGCTGAGGTTCATTCCTCCACCGACAAGGGCATCCGCATGGCCGGGCTCGGGTCAGATAACCTGCGCAAAATTCCGCTGGATGAGAATTTTTCCATGATCCCCGCAGAATTGGACCGGGCCATAAAGGCCGATATTGATGCCGGGCACAAACCCACCTGTGTCATCGCCACATTGGGCAGTACCAGCCTGTCGGCCATTGATCCCCTGCAGGCCATCGGCGAGATTTGCCGGAAATATAATGTCTGGCTCCATGTGGATGCGGCATGGGCGGGCAGTGCGCTCGTCTTACCGGAATTTCGCTGGATGATTGCGGGCATCGAAAATGCTGACAGCTTTGTCTTTAACCCCCATAAATGGTTGCTGACCCAGTTCGATTGCTCGGCCTTTTTCGTCCGCGATAAGAGCGCTTTGATCCGCACCTTTGAAATCCTGCCGGAATATCTGAAAACCCGCGAGGGGGATCAGGTGAATAATTACCGGGACTGGGGCCCGCAATTGGGGCGGCGATTCCGGGCGTTGAAATTATGGTTTGTCATCCGTTCGTATGGAGTTACGGGCTTGCAGGATCATATCCGCCGTCATATTGACATGACCCGCGCTCTGGCGGAACAGGTGGCCCAAGAACCGGATTTTGAGCTTCTGGCCCCCAATCCGCTGGCCCTGTTCTGTTTCCGTTACCGACCCGCGCAAGTGGCAGAGGGTGACCTTGATGCCCTGAATGAAAGGATTTTCGAGGCCATCAATGACAGCGGCGAGATTTACCTGACCCAGACACGGATCAACGGCAAATATGCTATCCGGCTGGTGAGCGGAGCCCCCCTGACCCGGCAAAAGCATCTGGACAAGGCGTGGCAAATCATCAAAAATATCAGCAGGTCTACAAAATAATATTTTTTGCCAGATTGTTGCCGCATATGACAGGCATAGTAGGCGCAGACATGATCAAAGGTCGTAACCTATGACGAAAAAAGCCCTCCTGATAACCGGTCAGGAATCGGAAACCATCAGCACGCTGGCCCGGAATTTAATTCCGGCCGGGGGGCTAAGCCTGTTTGCCCGTCAGATGAAGCAGATGAAAGCCATCGGCGTTAACGAGATGCATATCATAACCGACTGGTTCGTGCCGGATTTCGAGCGGGAAATCAAAAATTGCACCAACCGGCCTGAGACTGTTCATATCCACAGCACAAAAACCGCACCGCTGAAACTTCTGGAACATAATATTGAGGGCAACAGCTGGTATTTGATTGAAGAAGGCGTGATCATTGATGACCGGATCATCCATCATATTGACCAGCACCCATCGCCGACAATTATCAGCTTTATCGGTCACCATGAATTTCTGGAAGAACGCACGGCCCACGGCATAACATTATCCCTTGAGACTGAAGAAGGCTATTTCGGATCCCTGGCCAAATTATCCAGTGCCACACTGGCGGCCAATGTGCGCAAGCTCAACAGTCTGGACGCCTTGCCGGGCGCCTTGAAAGCCATCTCACGGGCCAATGACTGTGAAATCATCAAGGTCATAGACATCCCCCGCTATATGGCCAGCCGTCAGCGGAATGTGGATATGGTCTGGATGCCCCTCATGCGGCGGGAAGATGAACATAAAGGCACGGCGGTGCTTCTTGAACAGACCGAAATACCGGGACAGGATTGGGTAGCACGTTACCTATACCGTCATATTGAGAATTTCGCTGTCAAATACCTCTGCAAAACGCCTGTTTCGCCAAATCACCTCACTATTCTGGCGAGCCTGATCGGGGCCTATATTATTTATCTTTTCTGGCGCGGTCATATGGTGCCTGCCCTATTCGCGGCATTTGGCACAACTATCCTCTATGGTATCAGCCACAAACTTGGTCACCTGAAAATGGTTGCCCCGAAATTTGATGTTTTGGCACGCCTCTATAAAAAAGCCGTCACCTATGGCTATTACGTCGCCATTGCGGCTTATCTATGGAATTTTAATGGACTGGTACCGGTTCTGCTGGCCCAGACGCTTATTTTGTTTCATTTGGCAGATGAAATTCAAGGGGAGTTTTTTCGCCGTATGACCGGCCATCCGCTCTGGTACGGGACTGGCTTTGACCGGAAATTTCAGCTGATTGCTGCCGGGTCCAATATTATCCTATGGGTTTTACTGCCTTTTTTCCTTTTTGACCAATGGGTTGTGGGGCTTGGTTTCGCCTGTGGCTATGTCATAATAACTTTCTTTGTACATCAATTGAGACTTGTGTATCATCTCAAAAATATTATGGTGGGCGAAAGCGAAACTTTTGCCCGTAATTTCAAAAAAACCAAAATTTTATAGAAACCAGACATTATGCCAGAAGCCGTAAAGCGTACCAATGAAATTGAGGAATTTACCAATCTTCACTTCATTCACCCAATCAGCGGATGGCTGGTGCCGAAATTTGCCGCCCGGAAAATCACCCCTAATATGGTATCCCTGACCGGAATGATGTTCGGGATATTGGCCGGGGTATTCTATTATCATTATCAAAATCCCTATATGGCGGTGGCCGGATTCCTGGCCATGATGCTGTGGCATATTATGGATGGGGCGGACGGTCAGTTGGCCCGCATGACCAAAAGCTATTCTGAAATAGGCAAGGTTCTAGACGGTGTTTGTGATTATGTAACTTTTATCAGCGTCTATGTGGGCATCGGCCTGATCCTGTCTGCTCAGGGCACGCCCAATGTCTGGGCCATTATACTGACCGCAGGCCTGCTCCATGCCGTACAGTCCAGCGCCTATGAATTACAGCGCGGGGAATATGATTATTGGGGATATGGTAAGGAATCGGCGGCCCTGCCCGAAATCAGGCAGATGATTGCCGAGCTGAAGGGAAAGAGCTTTTTGCCTTTCCTGATGAGCCAGTTTCATATTGGTTATGTGCGTATGCAAAGGGCTTTTTCCGGCATTAATTCAACCTTTCGCCAGAATTTGCGGGAAGCCCTTAAAAACAATCCTGACAAAGTGGAAGACATCCGGGCATTATACCGGGACGTTTTTGCCCCCGGCGTCAATAGCTGGTCCGTCATGTGCGCCAATTACCGCACAGTCGCCATATTCATTGCCGCCGTTGCCGGACAGCCTATTTATTTTTTCTGGTTTGAGATTGCCGTCCTGACCCCCATACTGTTAATATTGATTCAAAAGCAACGCCTGCTGAACCAACTGTTCACCTTGCGCCTGAAAGAGATAATACAGATCGAAACAAATGATCAAAAATGACATCCCTATGACCAACGAACAATCTGAGCTATTGGCCTCCTACCGGGACAGCATTGACAATATTGATGCCGCCCTCATCCATATGCTGGCGGAACGTTTCAAGATCACCAAATATGTCGGTGAATTCAAGGCAAAATATGACCTGCCCCCCGCCGACAAAGGCCGGGAACAGAAACAAATCGAACGGCTACGATCGCTCTCCGTAGAGGCCAAACTGGACCCGGATTTTTCTGAAAAATTCCTCCATTTCATTATCACGGAAGTCATCCGCCATCACGAGCAGTTCCGCAAAGAGGAATAAAACAGCGTCATAACTGGTTCACCCCGTAAATGCTAAAAAAAATTTACAGCTTTCCCACACATCGCATCCGCAAACATTTGGAAGATTATCCATATGGGCCAATTACCCTGCATACGGAGGGTGACTTTCAATTCATGGCTAAGATAGGCCGGATTACGGCGGATGTTTTGGACTTTATCACGCCTCATGTTATCCCCGGTATTTCAACCGCTGAACTGGACAGGCGCATCCAAAATTATATGACAGAGCGCGGTGTCATTGCCGCCACCATCGACTATCATGGCTATCGTCACGCCAGCTGTATCTCGGTCAACCATGTGGCGGTTCATGGCATCCCCAGCGAAACAAAGCTCCTTAAAGAAGGCGACATCGTTAATATTGACGTGACCCCGCGCCTTGACGGCCCGGCCAGCAACCATTGGCACGGCGACAGCAGCCGCATGTATATGGTCGGCGACATAATCCCGGTGAAGGCCCGGCGGTTGATCGAAGCCACGGAAAAGTCCCTTGCCGCCGGGATTGCCGCCGCCTACCCCGGCAGGCACCTCGGCGAAATTGGTATCGCCTGCGAGCAGGTGGCAAAAGAATACGGCTATCGCATCGCCACCGATTTTTGCGGCCACGGTATTGGCCTGACCTTCCATGACAATCCAGAGGTCATCCATGTGGAACCCGAGCATATGGGACCGATCCTGCTTCCCGGCATGATCTTCACCATTGAGCCAATCCTGAACATCGGCAGGCCGGATGTGAAAACCCTGGACGATGGCTGGACCGTGGTCACAAAAGACCGTAAACTCAGCGCACAGGCCGAACATACGGTCGGCATAACGGAAGACGGGTTGGTTATTTTTACCGAAGCGGGCCGGGTTTAATCACGGTTGATGTCAAATATATAGGCTGAACCAGATTCATTACCTTTGTCATCATCCCGCGCAGCTCCGACCAGAGCAGTGCCTCCGGAAAGCGCAATACTCCAGCCAAGGGCATCACCCGCAGCACCATCAGCGGCAACAAGCTTGCTCCGCTGGCTCCATGTGTTTCCTTCACGGCTAAAAACATAAGCTGAACCAGATTTATCACCCATGTCATCTTGAAACATTGCCCCAATCACGGCGACATCGCCGGAAAGTGCAACACTGCGACCGAACCTGTCATTCGCCGCGCCGTCAGTGGCCGTGAGCTTGGCCTGCTGGCTCCAAACTGTCCCGTTGCGGGTGAAAATATAAGCCGAACCAGCATCAACGCCCATCACATCATCATCATCCCTGCGGGCCGAAATCAAAGCGGTATCGCCGAACAGGGCAACCCTGACGCCAAAAATATCTGTCTCGGCGCCATCGGAAGCGATCAGTTTGGCCTGTTGGTGCCATTGGTTCCCAGACCGGATGAAGACATAGACCGCCCCCGCATTTAAGGCCTTTTCATCATTCAGGTCCGCGCCAACAATCATGGTATTACCGGACATGGCAACGCTGATTCCAAAGACGTCTCCCGCCGCGCCGTCAGAAGCCGTAAGTTTGGCTTGTTGGTGCCAACTCTTTCCAGACCGGATGAAGACATAGACCGACCCTGAATCACTACCCTTGTCATCATCATGGGGAGCCCCAATTATGATAGTATCGCCAGAAATTACGATACTTTGGCCAAATGCATTGCCCATCGCACCATCATCGGCAATGAGCTTGGCCTGTTGGCGCCAGTTGGCCCCTGAGCGGGTGAACACATAGGCCGAACCCGAATTTTCACCCTTATCATCAGCAAAGGCGGCACCAATGACAATCATATCGCCAGAAATTGCGACTTTACCACCGAACGTATCATTCGCTGCACCACCTGTGGCAGTGAGTTTCGCCTGTTGATGCCAGTCATTACCGGAGCGGGTGAACACATAGGCCGAACCCGAATTAACACCCTTAACGTCATCGTCATCCTTGAAGGCACCGATCACTGCAGTATCGTCCGAGAGCGCAACGTCAAAGCCGAAAAAATCGCCCGCTGCGCCATCAGTAGCGAGAAGCTTCGTCTCCCCAGCGAGAGATTCCGCCCAGGCCGACTGAACAAGTAATAACAGCACACCGACCAGAGCAATAATATAACGATTTTTATCGGGATTCATTTTCCATTCCTCACAAGGGAGATTACCTCTCCTCTCAATCAGCCTCTTTGAAGCTAACTTTTTGTTGCGCGTTGCCTTTGGTGAAAATGCGGGTGTGGATTTTTTCGTTCCATTCCAGATTGACCGTGTTTTTCTGATCGTCAAATAAAGCCATGAACAGGCGGTTTATGATGGTGAACTCTTTCGGGTTTTCCGGCAAGGGGGCTTCCTGATAGATATGAACGCTGTCGGTTTTATATTCCATACCTACCCAAGTCAGGGGCAACCTGTTGCCCGCCCCGTCAAACAGGGCAAAACTGCCCTCGACAAATTCCTGTAATACAGGTTCAATTTCCTGATCAGTCAGGCTGGAGCTATTACCCAGTTTTGAGCGCAGATAATCCTCCACATCATGGGTAAACAGACGATGGACCACCTCTATGGACTGTGTCTTGTCCCTGAGGTCAATCTGGGTAAAGGCGGCGTAGAAACGATGGGCATGGCTCACGGGAGCCAGCCACAGCGACAAAACAGCAAAGGCTATGAAGAACTTTGGAAATGGCCTCATTTCTTGGGTTTTTCTGCCTTCTTACTGGCCTTGTCACTGTCCAGCTTAACGTCAAAATCCTTCATCATATCACGCTTTTTCTTGCCCTTAATCAGGTCGAAACGGGATTTTTCGATACGGCGAGGGAAATGATTATTATCCATATTGGTGTCCGCTGTTTCCCAATGGGGGTCCACCATCACAGATACAACCGTCTTGTCCGTAATCAGCATCCGGGTAATCTTTTTAGAATTTTTACGCCATATTTCTGCATTAAGGCGGATTTCCTCCTTGCTGCCGTCCTCATAAGTAACTTCGAGGAATATGGGCATCACAAGGCCGCCCTTATTGGTGAAATCCATCAGATAAATATTGGACTTTTCGGACAGCAGATCTTTCTCCCAATCCTCCAGCCCTTCGACCAGAGCGCTATAGTCATTGCGCTGTTTATTGGTCACAGTATATTTATCATGTTCGTTGTAAAAGTCGTTTAGTTCCGGGAAACGGTCGGTTCTTTTCTTGAGCTTTTCATCTGCGGCGCGCGCGGGTGCAAGGCCACGTTCTGTGGCTTTATCGCGTTTAAAGGCCTGTTCAACCTCCGGGTCTTTGGTATTCACGTTGAGCAGACGTACATTATCCAGCGAAATATCCACATGCTGGGTGGTATAGAACCAACCGCGCCAGAACCAGTCCAGATCAACACCGCTGGCATCCTCCATGGTGCGGAAAAGGTCCGCCGGGGTAGGCCGTTTGAATTTCCAGCGCCGGGAATATTCCCGGAAGGCAAAATCAAACAGATCGCGGCCCATGATGCTCTCCCGCAAGATGCGCAGGGCAATGGCGGGCTTGCCATAAGCATTATTGCCGAATTGCAACAGGGAATCACTGTTGGTCATAATTGGCACCTGCTTGGTGCTTTTCATGTAATTGACGATCTGATAAGGCTCCGCACGGCGAGTAGGATAGTCTTTTTCCCATTCTTCCTCTGCCAGATTTTGCAGGAATGTATTCAGCCCCTCATCCATCCATGTCCATTGGCGCTCGTCAGAATTCACGATCATGGGGAAATAATTATGGCCAACCTCATGGATGACAACCGAAATCAAACCATATTTTGTCCGGCGGCTATAGGTTTTCTTGCCGGTTTTCTTATCCAGAGTGGGGCGTGGGCCATTAAAGCATATCATGGGATATTCCATCCCGCCCACCGGGCCATTGATGGACTGTGCCACGGGATAAGGGAAAACAAGGGAATATTTATTATAAACCTCCAGCGTATGAATGATGGCCTGGGTTGAATATTTCTCCCATAAAGGATTGCCTTCTTCCGGATAAAAGGACATGGCCATTACAGTCTTGCCATTTTCCGGTTGATAATAGCCTTGGGCATCCCACAGAAATTTACGCGAGGAGGCAAAGGCAAAATCACGGACATTTTGCGCCTTGAACCGCCATGTCTTGGTGGTATCCGCCCGCAAGTCTAACTTTGCAGCGGCTTCTTCCGTCGTAATGATCATCACCGGCGTTTTAGCCGTTTTGGCTTTTTTCAGGCGTTCCTGCTGAACTTTGGTCAGCACATCCTTCGGGTTTTGCAGCACGCCCGTCGCCGATACCACATGATCCGCCGGCACCGTAATGGCCACCTCATAATCACCAAATTCAAGGGTAAATTCACCGTTTTTCAAAAACTGCTTATTGGTCCAGCCATCATAGTCGGAATAGGCCGCCATGCGCGGAAACCATTGGGCAATCTCATAAATATAATTATCATCATCCTTGAAATATTCCTTGCCGCCCCGAGCGCGGATGATCTTGGCATCCAGAATATTATACGACCATTCAATGGAAAAATTAAGCTGTTGGCCGGACCGAAGCGGTGATGGCAGGTCAATACGCATCATGGTATTGTTAATCACATAGGGCAGGTCCGCGCCGCCGCTGTCGGTAACCGCAGAGATTTTATAGCCCCCCTCATAGGTCTTTTCATACATCTTCTGACGCAAAGTTGCATAGGGAGCTTTTGGCTTACTGGAATCAAAATTTGATTTCTGTTCACCGGAATCATGGGCAAAGCGGTTCTGGTCCAATTGCACCCACAGATAACGCAGCGTATCCGGGGAATTATTGTAATATTTAATCTTTGCCGCGCCGATGATACGCTGTTTCTTATCATCCAGCGTCACATCAATTTTATAGTCCGCCTGCTGTTGCCAATATTTATGGCCCGGCGCACCGGACGCGGTACGATAGACATTGGGCGTTGGCAAAACCTCATCACTTAACTGACGGAATTTATCGTTCAATTGTTCGACTGTCTGGGCGAAGGAGGCCACGGACAATGATGTAAAAAATGCTACTATTATCCCGATATATAAGGATTTTCTCATTTTGCTATATCCCAAAAATTATTTTTATGCTGTAAAACAGACGAATATGTTATCGCCAATAGCCCTATTAATCAAGGACAACCAGATGATTTAGCGGCCCTTTGCCATGACCAAATCCGGGCGCGTTCATAATGGCTTTTTGAACATAGTCATGACCACGAAGAACCGCCCCGTTCACGTCCATCCCCTGCCCGATTCCCACTGCAATGGCCGTTGCCAATGTGCAGCCGGTACCGTGGGTGTTGTCTGTAGCAATCTTCGGGCTTGAAAATTCACGAACCCCTTCCCCGGTCACCAGAATATCCGTCAGAATATCACCCGTCAGATGCCCGCCCTTGACCAAAACAGCCTTCGGCCCCATGGCGCGCAGTTTTTCCGCGGCCCGTATCATATCCTCTATGGTGTCAATAGGATCACTACCGGTCAAAAATGCGGCCTCCCTAAGGTTTGGCGTAACCAAATCAAGATGCGGAAAAATCTCGGACGTTAGAATATCAACACCCTTGTCTTCCAACAGGGAATGACCACTGGTGGACAGGATAACCGGGTCCAGAATGAGGGGAATTTCATTATGTTCCGCAAATATCTTTGCAAGCTGCCGTGCTATTTCAGCGGACCCCATCATGCCGGCCTTGATGGCATCCGGGGTAATATCACCAACACCGTCCGGACCTGAGCCGCGACCAGTTCTGCATCTACCGGATGCACCTCATAAACCTGCCGGGTATTTTGGACGGTAAGAGCGGTAATCGCGGCCATGGCATAGCCGCCCAAGGCGGATATGGTTTTTATGTCCGCCTGAATCCCCGCGCCGCCGCTGGGGTCAGACCCGGCGATGGTTAAAATTTTTCCATGCATTTTTCGGATTTATTGACCTAGGTTGATAATTCTTCCACGGTGGAGACAATATCATCCACAACCGCCGTAATCAACTTGTCATCCTGCCCCTCTGCCATCACCCGGATCAGGGGTTCGGTGCCGGATTTACGGATCACCACCCGGCCACTGCCATTCAGGCGGTTTTCACCTTCTGAAATAGCCTCTTTCACACGCGGCGCCTCCAAGGGGTCAGTCCCCGGTGCGTAACGCACATTCTTTAAAAGCTGTGGATAGGGGGTATAAAGATTACAAATCTCACTGACCGGCTTTTCGGAAGTAACCAGAACCGACAAAATCTGTAACGCCGCAATCAGGCCATCGCCCGTTGTGGCAAAATCATTCAACACAATATGACCAGACTGTTCGCCGCCCAGATTAAGGCCCTTTTCCCGCATGGCTTCCACCACGTAACGGTCACCAACCTTGGTACGGATCAGGTCTAGGCCAATGGTTTCCAGATATTTCTCAAGCCCGAGGTTGGACATGATTGTGGTCACAATCGCATCCCCACTGAGCTTGCCCGTGCTTTTCATGTAATTGGCCACGGTCGCCATAAGCTGGTCGCCGTCGATGATCCGGCCCTTTTCATCACAGATAATCAGGCGGTCCGCATCCCCATCAAGGGCGATACCTATATCCGCATTGTGAAGCAACACATTCTCACAAATCAATTCGGGATGCGTAGAGCCACATTTGTCGTTGATATTCTTGCCGTTGGGGCTAACCCCGATCGCGACCACCTCTGCGCCCAATTCCCACAGGACACTCGGCGCGGTGCGGTAAGCCGCGCCATTAGCACAATCCAGAACAATCTTAAGGCCATCAAGACGTTGATTCTTCGGGAAAGTGTTTTTGGCAAATTCCATATAACGGCCCACGGCATTCTTCAAGCGTTGCGCCCGGCCCAGCTTTTCCGATGGCACCAGATGGTCCGCATAGCCATTATCCATACGCCGTTCTATCTCAAGCTCAATGTCATCGGACAGCTTATAGCCATCCGGGCCAAAGAGTTTCAAACCATTATCCTGAAACGGATTGTGGGACGCGGAAATCATCACCCCCAGATCGGCCCGTAATGACCGGGTCAACATAGCCACCGCCGGGGTCGGCATGGGGCCAACCATGATCACATCCATACCCATGGATATAAAACCGGATGCCAGAGCGGGTTCCAGCATATAACCGGACAGCCTCGTATCCTTGCCGATAACCACACGGTGCTGATGATCACCCCGTGTAAAATGTTTGGCCGCCGCCATACCCACGCGCATGGCGATTTCTGCTGTCATACTTCCCTCATTCGCCGTGCCGCGAATACCGTCCGTACCAAAATATTTCCGTGTCATGTTATTATCTTTTTTTATAGTCGTTTCTGGGTTTACTGTTCTTATTAACATGCAGTTCTTAATACATGCTGAACAAGGAATATAAAACACTGTAACTAAGTCTGTAATATGACAAAAAGACTAATTTTAACGAATAATAAGACTATCCCGCATCTGCCGACTTTCGAGGACATCGTGGACCCGTAAAATCTGAACCCCCTGATCATAACCCATCTGCCCGAAAGCCAGCGACCCGGCAAGCCGTTTCGATGCCTCTTCAGCTCCCGTAATATGACCAATGAAGCGTTTACGCGAAACACCAAGCAATATGGGCACGCCAAGCCCGTGAAATAAAGACAGATTGTCTATCAGCGCAATATTATGAGCCGTGGTCTTGCCAAAGCCGATCCCTGGATCAATGATCACCCGTTCCCGGTTAATACCCGCATTGTGGCATATTTCCAGCCGCTGTTCCAGATAATCATAGACATCAGGAACCACATGATCGTAGCGGGGATCGTCCTGCATATTTTCCGGTGTCTTCTGGGCATGCATAAGAATGACCGGACAATCTAGTCCAGCCACATAGTCAAGGGCCTCTGCGTCATGGCTCAGGGCGCTGACATCATTAATGATGCTGGCCCCGGCTTTTATGGCCTGCCGCATTACTTCTGTATTGCGTGTATCAATGGATATGGGCACCGTGATGTCTGACAGCCCCTCAATCACCGGAATCACCCGGCTTAATTCTTCACGGATCGTGACTTTTTTGGCGCCGGGTCGCGTTGACTCGCCGCCAATATCAATGAGATCCGCCCCGTCCCGTATCAGACGATGGGCATGAGCCACGGCCTTGTCCACGCTGTCATATTGCCCTCCATCAGAAAAACTGTCCGGCGTCACATTGACTATTCCCTGAAGACAAGGCCCGTCAGGTCTGATATTTTTCATGGCACGGCGCGTCCGGCAAATATTTTCAACGACTTGTGAGAGGTACGCCTGCTCATGTGCGGGCAGGCCGGCACCATATGTTTCAAGCTCACAAACCGGAACCATATCCTGTCTTGACCCTATGCGGTTAAAAATCCGCACCATACAAAACGCCAGCGGTCCCCCGGCCAAAAGGCGAGCCTTGCCCTGCGCCACGGCCTCCAAAGCA
>JAADFR010000073.1 GCA_013152755.1 Alphaproteobacteria bacterium | reverse complement strand
CCTGATCTTCACAAAAATTATAGGCCGGAAACTATCTTATGGACGCATTGTTCCGCCGGAGCAAACGGGCCTGCATCAAGATGGCATTGGTAATCTTCACGGAGGCCCCCGGACGCGGTGATGTATCCTGCCAATCGTCTTTAACTTTAAACTGGCGATATACCGAAACCTTCAGGGAATCAGCTGACAGCTTGCGTCCCATAATGAGAATATCAACCTTGGTCCGTTCATTGGCATTGCCGGGGTTGGCCGACCAATCCGTCAGAATAACGCCGCCATTCTGATCGGCGGTCATGATGGGCATGAATGACATGGTATCCAAAGTAGCCCGCCACAGATAGGCATTGACGCCAATTTGATAGACCTCTTCGGCCGCCTCAATTTTTTTTGCAGAACTGTCGCCGCCAAAAATACCGCAGCCGCCCAAGGTAAGCACGAGCCCCACAGCCATTGCTCTTGCTGAAACCCTCGTAATATTACTTATTCTTTGATACACGGTCATGCATATTCCATTCTGTTTTACAGCCATTTTCAGGCGATATTATTGTCTTTGGTATTTCACCCTCATAGCTGTTTATCTGTTTGTTGTTCGGCAAACAAGAATTTCTTACATAAAATTGTCATTTATGGGGCATTTGCCCCGCTTTGGATGATTTGCAGCGACAGGATCACCTATCTGGAATAATTCGGGGGTATTGATTGAATCCAGATTGATCTTTATTGTTTGATATTATATACTTCCACCTATCTGTGTGATTCTTTACATTCACCAGACATGATAAACGTCAGAGCTGTTTTAATATTTTTTTACAAAAATGGTCTCTGTCAGATGAATAAAATAGTATGAGGATTCGCCGTGACAAGCCTAAAGGGCAGCATAGCATTACTGGGCACCATTGGTATTTTTGCCGTGACGTCTGTGGCCTATGGCGCACCGGATTCAGGGCAGGATTCCAAACTGGCAGTAAAGAGCCCGTAAAATCAGAAGAAAGCCTGACCTCATCTGTCCTGTCATTTTTTGGCGGCAAACCAGACATCAAAGATGTCGGGCCGGAGGTTATTCTCCTCGAAAAACCGACCAAGGAAAATGCGGATCAATATATAACCCTGTCCGAAACACCGGTAAGTCTAACAGCGGAAAAATCGGGCAAGAAAATATTTGTCAAACAATCCTTTGAGGTCGCGCCGGCGTTAATTTTCAACATGGGTAATTCTGGCATTGCAAGCCCGGCCGGCATTGCAGCCGGTCAGCAAGTTACTTTTTCCTATGGGTCAGCAAATCATGGACATGACCCGCGTGCCTTGGGTATTTCCATCGGGTCACAGTTTTTGATTGAGCCGTCGTCGGTCATGTCGCCGCTTTTTGACGGGTCTGAGTTTGATCAGGTCAACAATCGTCAGGTCTATAACCTGTCGGTGGGTATGGGCTATGCCGGGTTCAAACTGGGCGCGTCCTTCAGCCGGGAAAAGATGATCAATGATACAGGGCTGAAGGGCTATGACATTGGTCTTGGTTATTCCGGCAATAAATGGGGCGCGGATGTTAAATTTGGCGGTTATCGCCGGGAGCATGATCTGCTGTTTGCCAGCCGGGAAGAATTTTACAACACATACAACACGGTCTATGCGTTGGAAATCGGGGCGGCTTATCAGCTTTATTCCAATATCCGCTTTACGGGACGCTTTACCTATTATTCCTATGGTCAGGAAAATGAGCTGGACAAGCTGAAAAACAGTCAGGTTTTTTTCTTGGGCACCAATGTGAATTTCTAGTCTTTAAACCCGCGAATAGCCGCAATACCCGCAATGCCGGAGCCAATGAGCTGTCCGGCATTTTTTTTGGTGACGCCCCCAAGCGCATATAAAGGTACGGTGACTGAGGCGGTCATTTCTTTCACCATTGGCAGGCCAAGACTTCTGGTCCCCGGATGGCTGAGGGTTGGAAAGACAGGGGCAATTAAAACCGCGTCCAGAGGCAAATTATTCGCGTCCATGACTGACGCCATATCATGGCAGGCGGCGGTTATTATCCAATGGGGATACTTTGCCCTGACCTGAGGTGCCTGCTGCATCAGACCCTGGGGCAGGTGAATACCATCGGCCAACAGTTCTTCCGCGAGGGATATATCTCTGGCCACCAGAAAGGGCAGGCCCTTTTTCCGGCAGGCTTCAGACAATTTCCGTCCCGCCTTTTCACGCAGGGGGTGGTCATAATCCCGAAAAATTACGGCGCAATAATCCGGCAGACGGGCAACTATTTTTTCCGGCTCAGGGACAGCATTCTGGTCTGTAATGAAAAAAGCCGCCGGATGTTTTTTGTCTGTGTTGTTGTCGGGTTTATAATCCTGATTGAGGCATCTCGCCATGTCTGCTAATGTCATGAAAAGCACCATAATACAGGACGCCCGCCTTGACCAGCACTCTTGAAACCGTTCAGAAGAATATCGTATCTGCCGCCAACAATGCGAGCCGCTCTCCCGGAGACATCAGCCTTATTGCGGTATCCAAAACCAAACCACCGGAAGCTATACGGCCCCTGTTGGATGCGGGTCAGCGAACTTTCGGCGAGAACAAGGTACAGGAAGCCGCCGCCAAATGGCCGCCGCTCAGGCAGGAATATGGCGGCGTGGAATTACATCTCATTGGCCCCCTGCAAAGCAATAAGGTACGCCAGGCGGTACAGTTGTTCGACGTTATCGAAACGCTGGACCGGCCCAAGCTGGCCCGCGCCATTGCCCGGATTTGTAATGAAGAAAGCAAAACTGTCACTTGTTATATTCAGGTGAATATAGGCCGGGAAGCACAAAAAGCCGGCATTGATCCAAATGCGCTTGACGGTTTTGTGGCCCTGTGCCGGGATGAGTTGATGTTGCCTGTTGCGGGTTTGATGTGTATTCCGCCATCGGGCTGTGACCCCGCACCCTATTTTATAATGTTAAAGGAAATGGCTGAGCGGCACGGCTTTGAAAAATTATCCATGGGCATGAGCAGTGATTACATGACCGCCATTGCTTGCGGAGCCACATCCGTACGCGTTGGAACGGCCTTGTTCGGCACCAGAGAAGGGCGACCTTAAAATAATATTACCCAATATTGAAACAATATTACTTTAAGTAAAAACTGTTAACTATACTTTACAGTTTTGTCTTTGTAGGAATATACAAATATTCTAATGTCATGATATTAAACAATAAAATTATTTGGCCCGCTATTTGCATAGTCCTCTACACATTTCTTTGGAGGATATATAAATGTTAAAAATTAAACTTATCTCGGCCATGCTGGCTGTAATTTTAATGCCTGTTTCGGCATTTGCCACGATTGTTACAGGTAGTGTCACAGGGGGAACCTCGACCGGTGGCGTATTTGAGCTTCTTGACCCAATTCCGGCGGGACTTACCGTAGGGAATAATAATCAACAAAGCCCAAATCTTTTTGGCTTTAATGAGGATCAAAATATTGCGATCACATCAACAATTACTGTCGATGTAGGCACCAATCCGGTTAACGGAAATATTGTGGCCAGTCATTATATTTTCTTTGACCCTGTGTTGACGCGCAGAATAATTGGCTGGGTGGATTTTGATGCTGATATCTATGGTATTATCACGGGCTCCGCAAACCTAGCGGCAAGTGATTTTCTGGCCAATACGGGCGTTAATTATGTTGGTTCCACTCTACGTGGATTGGAACCAGGGGATTCTGCTTCTATAGACCCTACTATGGCCAATCGTCTGTTGATTAATTTCAGAGCAGGTAGTCCCGGGGATTATATTCGCGTATTGACCATGCGGTCACCACGTGCTGATGTTCCTGAACCATCCATGATAGGTCTATTGGGGCTTGGTTTATTGGGCATGGTTGCTCTGCGCCGCCGGAAATCCATATAACCTGATCCAAAAAAAACCGGTGTTCCTTAAGATTGAGGAACACCGGAGTTTGGAAGATATCACACAGATTGCGTATATTCAATTTGTGTGACGTATGAAAGGGGTTTAGTGGGTCACCACTTTTAAAGTTGTTTCAGGCGACAATATGGGTAGGATTTCTAGCAAGTCCTGCTTTTTCAGGGCTATACAGCCCTCCGTACCTTCAAAATTACTATCATCATTCAGGTCTTTGGCCACATGAAGGAATATGGCACTGCCCTTATCCTTTTCCACCGGACTGTCATTATGGCCTAAGACCACAATCACATCATATAACTCATCTTCCCGCCACAGGCTTTCCGCACTGGCATGATAGGGTAACATGACGGACTGGTTATAAGCCGCATCTGACGGATCATCGCACCAACCATCTTCTTTCAGCAGCGCCATCATGGGGACCTGGCTATAAATCGGCTTAGACAACTTGTCATAGCGATAAAAAACGGTTCTGAGGGGAAAGACACCGGACGGTGTTTTATGGTCGCCTTCGCTTTTGGACAGGGTGATGCCTTTTTTGCCCAAGGCACAGGGGAAAACTTTGTCCCCCATGGTCAATATACCCAGTGCCGGATTGTCGTTGGCAGGCGTTACGATGATTTCTGTGGTTGTTGTGGTCATATCAAATCCTCTCACTTGTCCAACTTATTTCAGGTCATTTATTTCATCGGCCAGCGTGCGGCCTTTGTCGGTGGCAATACGTTCCAGAACCTGAATACGTTTTTCCATAACTTCAAATCTGTCCATAAAGCGGGCCATATCCTTTTTTGTATAAAAGCCATCGCCTTCGCTCATGCCCAGGTCATTCTTCAGGTCATCCATCATACTGCCGGAGCCCCTGTCGTTTTTCCGGTCCAAGTAGCTTTTGATGACGCCCCCGATAACGGCTATTGCAACAATCCAGACAAACATTTCAAAAACAAGCATTTCATTATCCTCTTTAGTTTATTATTTTTATCTTCTGTAAAGCCCTTGGTCGCTGTCATCAAGCAAAAGGCTGACCAGCAGATAGCCAAGTATAACAATCGGTCCGGTCATCAGGATGGCAATTATGCCAAGGATGCGCAGGATCATGGGATTAATCCCCAGATAGTCGCCCAGGCCGGAAAAAATACCGCATATTTTGCCCCTGCGGCTGTTTTTATAGAGTTTCTTACTGTTTATAGTGTCATGTCTGCTCATCTTCTGGCTCCTTTAATATCGATCCTCTGATCTATTTATCAAGATTCTCGAATTCTTTATGCAGGCTGTATTCCCGCGATGTTACATGGGCTTCCGCAGCTCTCAGGCGGCGTTCAATTTCCCGGAATTTATGACGCACATCCCGGATAGTATTTTTTGGCTGGGTCCGTACCCCTTTCCAGAATTCATCCTCTTCCTTGCTTTCAAATAGATCCGCAGGCTTTGCATCCACCAACCAGCACATAAGGAAATAGGCGATGAAAAAGATGCCGCTGGCGGGAGAGAGCAGGCCCAGGATGGCCACAATACGGATAATGGTGCTGTCGATACCGGTATAATCGGCAATCCCGGCACAAACGCCGCATATCTTGGCATTCTTCTTATCCAGATAAAGCTTGTTATATCTTGGCGGTTGATGGTTGTGATCGCGGGTCATTACTTTGCCCTCCAGTCCGGAGACTCGGTATCCAGAATACGTTCGATATTCTTGATACGGCTCTCAATTCTTTCCGCGCTGTCCCACAGTTCGGTGAGAATCTTCTCATCTTCCGAGGTCAATGTCTTGGACTGTTTCCATTTGGTGACATAATGAAATATGATCATCAATGGGGCGACCACTACCATAAAGAGGATACCGAGAGTTTCCATTATATTGCCCTTTCCTGCGTTCAGCCCTTCCCTTGCGACAAGGGAAGGGAATTATATTATTTTTTAGCCGTTGATGTGGCCTTGGTTTTGGTATCTTTTGCCTTCATCTTTGATTTCAAGGCCGCCAGATCACTGGCCACCTGCTGCTGTGACACAAGATCAGAGAATTCATCATCCAAAGTTTTCTCACGGCCAAGATCAGCGGCCTCAACCCGGCTTTCCGTATCATCAACACGTTTTCCATCTGAGTAAAGCGGACCATGACGTCACCAATCCGGTTGTCATAGAGCTTTTGACGCACTTTTAACTGGCTGGTGGCGCTTTCCTGCCGTTCCACAAGGCTGCGTTGCTTGAGCTTGGCTTCCTTGATTTTGGCTTCAAGACTGATAATGTCGCTTTCGTATTTCTTCAGGGCTTCATCAAGAGGCACCCGGTTGCTTTCCAGATCCTCAGCCATTTCGGCCAGCTTGGCCCGCTCCATAAGCGCGGCACTGGCCAGGTCTTCCCGGCCTTTATTCAGCGCCAGCTCTGCCTTGGCATACCAATCATCCTGCGCGTCTTGCAGGCGTGCCATATTACGTTCAAGTTCCTTGCGGTCGGCAATGACACGGGCGGCAGAGGAACGGACTTCAACAAGGGTGTCTTCCATTTCCTGAACCACGGATCATTTTGGCCGGATCTTCGGCCTTGTCCAGAATGTGGTTGATGTTTGAATTTACAATGTCTGTGAGGCGGGTAAAAATGCCCATTTTCTTTCTCCGTTTAAAAATTGCACCCCTCCGGTGTACTCACCCTGAACATTGCAGAAAGCGTGCCAATTTAGATATTCATGTTAACAGACTGTTTTATAAGGAAAATATATTTTCATTGGAAAAAGACATGTTTTGAAATATAATAAATATTAGTGAAAACAACTAAAGTTTAGCAAAATGCGCCTAAATGCTCCACAAGACCAGACGTTGATCGGAGAAAGTCCGGCTTTTCTGGAAATCATTGATCAATGTTCCCGGGCGGCCCGCCATGATCGGCCTGTGCTGGTCATTGGCGAGCGGGGCACGGGCAAGGAATTGATTGCCGCCCGGCTGCATTTTCTCTCGCCGCGCTGGGAAAAAAACTTTGTTCAGGTCAATTGCGCCGCCCTGCCGGAAAATCTTCTGGAATCCGAATTATTCGGTCATGAGGCCGGAGCCTTCACGGGAGCCAATATGAAGCGTATTGGCCGCTTTGAAGAAGCCAATGACGGCACCTTGTTTCTGGATGAGATTGCCACAACCTCTCTGTCCGCGCAGGAAAAACTGTTGCGGGTCACTGAATATGGCACATTTCAGCGCATCGGCAGCAACAAGACCATTCAGACGGACGTGCGCATCATCGGGGCAACCAATATTGACCTGCCCGCCGCCGCCGACCGGGGGGACTTTCGCCATGACCTGCTGGACCGTCTGGCCCTTGATGTGATTACCCTGCCGCCGCTACGTCACCGGCGGGATGATATATTGCTGCTGGCCTATCAATTCGGTCAGCGGGTGGCGCAGGACCGGGGCTGGTCCAGCTTTGCCGGCTTTTCCGATGATATGATAGATGCCCTGATGCAGCATCACTGGCCCGGTAATATCCGCGAGCTTAAAAATGTTGTGGAGCGCGCGGTCTATCATACGGAGGATGAGGTCACCCCCATCGCCCTGTTGGAGCTGGACCCTTTCGAATCCCCCTTCCGCCCCCGTGCGGACAGGCCGGCGCAATCAGAAAACACCACCTCACCTGCCCCGCAAGAACAGACTGTCTTGGACGGCAACCCCATAGATTACGCCCGGACCGTCGGCACCTTTGAGGCGCGCATATTGCAGGATGCGCTAGAGAAAAATAAATTCCATCAGCGGGACACCGCAAAATTCCTCAATCTGACCTATCACCAATTCCGTCACCAATTAAAGAAACACGATTTGCTTTAATTTTTCTGACGTGTCAGCAAACGGTAACTCAATACCGCGACGATGCTGGATAACAGCATCATGGTGGTCATGGGGAATATGGTTGTGCTGTGGAGCAGGCCGAGGACGGCGCTTAAGATTGCGCCAAGGACAAATTGGCTTGTGCCCATAATGGCGGTGGCGGAACCGCTGTTGTCCGAAAAATCATCAAGATAACAGGCAAAACTATTGGGCATGATGATCCCGGCGACCCCCACGGCCACCATAATCATCGGCACCACCATATAGGGATTGAGCGGGTCAATATATTGCCCGGACCACAGAAGCACGCAGGCCAGCAATTGTATGCTAACCCCGATACCAATCAACCGGTGCGGGCTGAACAGATTGAGCAGAAAGGGATTCAGGCGGTTAAAGGCCATCATGGTGATGATATTGGCCCCAAACAGGATCGGAAACATATCCGTGGAAATGCCAAGATAGGCGATATAGGCAAATGCCGACCCGGTGAGGAACAGATACATCACCGCCGAACTGAAACTCTGGGTGACCATATAGCCCATGGCGCGTCGGTTGGTCAGAACCCGGCCATAGTCCGCCCAGACTTTACGCAGATTTAACTTCTTGCTTAGGGCCTTTTGACGCTCCGGCAAGGCCAGAAATATCACGGCCAGAGACACCAGGGCATAGACCGCCAGAAAGGCAAAAATCATCCGCCAGTCAAAAAATCTCAACAACACAGCCCCCACCGCCGGGGCCACCAGAGGGGCCAACATCATGACCACCCCGATCAGGGCAAACATTTTGGCCGCCTCCTTGCCCCTAAAGCGGTCGCGGACCACAGACGGGGCAATGACAGTGACAAAGCCGCCGCCAAAGGCCTGAACAAGGCGGCCAAAGATGGCCCATTCAATGGTCGGGGCGAAAATAATCCCCACTGTGGCAAGGAAGAAGATCACAACCCCCGGCCCGCCAACCCGCCGCCGCCCGAAATGGTCAGACAACGGCCCGCCAACCAGCTGCCCCATGGCATAGCCCAAAAAGAAAATGCCCACGGTCATTTCCACCATGCCGATGCTGGTGCCGAAATAAGTGGCCATGGCAGGCATGGCGGGCAGATAGGTATCAATGGAAAAGGGGGCTAGGGCGACCATACTCGCCAGAAAAACCGCCAGAACCCGTGGGGGAAGATCCGGTCTCATAACAAATGGCCCGAACGTTTCTTTTTGGTGCGCAAGTAATGATCGTTGTGGGCATTGGCGGGGAAGCTATGGGCGACCCTTTCGCTGACTGTGATGCCCTGTTCTTCCAGTCCCGCAACCTTCAGCGGGTTATTGGTCAACAGGCGCACAGCCCCAAACCCCAATATTTTCAGCATCTCTGCCGCCGGTTCGAAAATGCGTTCATCGGCGTGAAAGCCGAGCCGTTCATTGGCATCCACCGTGTCAAAACCCTGATCCTGCAACTGATAGGCGCGCAGCTTGTTGATCAGGCCGATGCCGCGCCCTTCCTGTGCCAGATAGAGCAGAACGCCGCCGCCTGCCGCCTGCATATGTGTTATGGCCCCGTTTAATTGTTCGCCGCAATCGCATTTCAATGACCCCAGAAGATCACCAGTGAAACACTCCGAATGGATACGGGTCAGCACCGGGTCATGGCGGTTTGGATCGCCGATGATCAGGGCGAAATGCTCCGTGCCGCCATCATGGGGGCGAAAGGCAACCATGGTTGTTTGTTCCGCGCCGCCAAGCGGCACCTTGGCCGCTATGATCTTGCGCAGGCCCGACGCATCATTCCGGTCATAATTCAGAATATCCTGTGCATGGACAGAGAGGAAATGCCCGCCCTTCGCAAAGGCCTGCCCATTCCCGGCAAGGGGCGCGGAAAAGAGGGCCGCAGGCAAAAGCCGCGCTATCTTGCAGAGTTTAAGCCCGGCGTCATGGGTCAGGTCTGCGGTCTCATCCGCCACCTGAAACGGGCCTTTCAGGGGCTGCATCAAATCATCTGCCGGATCGGCCATGGCGGCAATTACGGCGCTGTTCATATGGTCCGAAAGCCGGATCAGGGCGGTGGCGGCGGACCGGGGCGATACCCGCAGGACATTGGCCCGCTCCCGGGTCAGACCAATCAGCGGTGCCGCCCCGGACAGAGCCTCAAGACGCCGTATCCACGGGTCGGTGATCAGCTCCGCCGCCTGAACCAGAATAGAGCTGCCCCCCCCGCAAACCACCACGGGAAGGCCCCGGCGCAGGTCGGACGCGGCCCGCTGAACGGTCACAATTTTGTGATCGAGCCGATTTTTATCATCCCTGTCACTTGTGATGGGAGCCGCCATACTTATATTCTTTTCCAAAGACTTAAATTAATATGTTATATTGGCATATATAGTGCGCAGTCGCAAAAATTAACAGGATTAACTGTGGAACAGAGCCATAATATTCTACTTATCGATGATGATGATGAGCTGCGGGAGACACTGGCGGAGCAGCTGGCCTTTCATGAGGAATTTTCCACGGCAGAGGCGGCTACGGGCCGTGATGGCCTGATGGCCGCCAAGGAAGGAAATTATGATCTGATCATTCTGGATGTGGGCCTGCCGGATATTGACGGACGCGAGGTTTGCCGCATGTTGCGCAAATCCAACATCAAAATTCCGATCATCATGCTGACCGCCAATGACAGCGACAGCGACACCATTCTGGGCCTTGACGCCGGGGCTAATGACTATGTGACGAAACCGTTTAAATTCGGCATCCTGCTGGCCCGAGTGCGCGCACAGCTACGGACCCATGCCATCAGCGAGGACGCGTCCTTTGTCATCGGTCCCTATGCTTTCCGGCCCGGGGACAAGACTCTGGTCAATCGGGAGACAGAGGAGCTGATCCGCCTGACGGAGAAGGAAAGCGCGATCCTGAAATACCTCAAACGCTCGGACGGAAATCCTGTGAACCGGGATGTTCTGCTGGATGAGGTCTGGGGCTATAATGCGGGGGTGACCACGCACACGCTGGAGACCCATATCTATCGTCTGCGTCAGAAAATAGAGCCGAACCCCTCCGCCGCGACCATTCTGGTGACCGATGAGGCCGGGGGCTACCGTCTGGGGAAATAAATCTGGACTCATGGGGGTGACTGAGTTATCAAGCCAATCATGAGCTTTGAGATATGTTTTACCCGCCGATACTGCATGAGCCATCGTCTGTTTAACCTTAAGGGCAGCCGGTGTTTCATCCCCCATGGCCATAATGAATATGTGAAGGTTTATCTGGTCAGCACCGGCTATAATCAGCTGGACGGGGCAGTAAATATGATGGCTCCCTTTGCGGTATTAAAATCCGTCTGGCACAAATGGATTGATGACCATGTGGATCACAGCCTGCAACTGTCATCACAGGATCCCATGCTGGATTATTTCAAGGAACAGGAGCCGGAAAATCTGCCCCATATTCTGATTACGCCGGGCGATCCAACGACTGAGGTTTTGGCCGCCTGCTTCATGTCAAAAATCAATGCTATCCTGTTTGATCAGGGCCTTGCCGTGCGCTGTGACAAGGTGGAGATTGTGGAAACCCCCACCAATACCGTCAGCTTTCGCGGTGATCCGGCAGAGGTTATCTGCACCGATCATTACGGGGGGCCGGAGCTTCCCTGGTGGGGCCGGGCCGATATGTCCATTAACGATCTGGATCTGTGAATGAAGGACGCCATCCTGATCACCGCCGCCGGAAAACGTATTGGCAGATGCCTTGCGGAGACATTGGCGGCCAAAGGCCATTTTATTTACCTGCATTATCACACGGCCCGCGCAGAAGCGGATGCGGTTCTGAGCCTTATCCGGGACCGGGGCGGTGACGGGGCTTTGGTGCCATGTGATCTTGGTGATTACGGGGCAGTGGAAAAATTGCTTGCGGCCTGCGATCATCCGGATCATGCGCCGCGCCATGTGATCAATAATGCCTCGCAATTTGTCGATGACCATATCAGTGATTTTACCGAAGGCAGCTTTGCCTCTCATCAGAATGTCAATCTGCGCGCCCCCATGCAATTGGCGCGGGCCTTACACAGCCTGATTCCGGACGGGGAACGGGGCAGTGTGGTCAATATCATCGACAGCAAGGTTTTCGCCCTGAACCCGGATTTTCATTCCTATACATTGAGCAAATATGGTTTGCTGGGCGCAACAGAGATGATGGCGCAGGGGTTAAGCCCCAAACTTCGGGTCAATGGCATAGCCCCCGGCCTGACCCTGATCAGCGATAGCCAGAGCGCGGAAAACTTCGCGCTGGCCAGTCATCTGAATTTTATCGGTAGCCCGCTTCGGGTGGAAGACATTGCCGAAACCGCCAGCCTTTTGATTTCATCGCCGTCTATCAACGGGGTAACGATCCCTGTGGATGGGGGGCAGAAAATGATTAATTTTACCGGTGATGTGGTTAATGTAGCGAAAGAGATTTTAGGGTCAATACCGCCAAAACTGGGGTGAGAAAAGCACCAGAACCGCAAACAGTTCAAGACGGCCCAGCAACATCCCAAAAGACAGCAGCCATTTGGCCGTATCCGGCAGGCTCTGGAAATTTCCCGCAGGGCCGATTAATTCCCCAACGCCCGGCCCCACATTGGCCATGGCGGTGCCGGCACCGGACAGGGCCGTTGTAAAATCCAGCCCGGTCAGGGTCAGGGCGATTGTCAAAAGGAAAAGGCATACAATGAATAAAAACAGATAGGCAAAAACGGATCCTGCCACATTCTCGCTGACGGTCCGGTTTTTGTATTTTGTGTCTGAGACAATATTGGGCCAGAGTATCTTTTTCAGGTGCGCCTTGGCGGTCAAGACCATGATCTGAACCCGGAAAATCTTTACGCCGCAGGATGTAGACCCGGCGCAGCCGCCGATAAACATGATGAAAAAGAAGATGATAACAGAGAACATTCCCCATGCGGTATAATCAGTGGAGGCATAACCGGTGCCGGTGATAACCGAAATCACATTGAATGTGGTTTGGCGCAAGGCCAGGGTAAACTCAAAATCCCGCATGCCCCATAACCAGAGGGATAAGATGCCGATGATGATCACCAGCAACATGATGAACCAGCGCACCTGCGAATCCCGAATAAGGCTTAAAGGATGCCCCGCCAGCATTTTTAGCTGTAAGATAAAAGGCAGACTGCCCAAGACCATAAACAGGGATATGATATAATCAATCGCCGCGCTGTCAAAATGACCCACAGAGCCGTCGGAGGTGGAAAAACCGCCGGTGGACAGCGTGGTAAAGGCATGGCAGGCGGCCTCAAACGGGGTCATCCCCGCCATCCAGAGAATGACCGCGCAGATCAGGGTCAGCGCCATATAGAGAAAAGACAGGGACAGGGCCAGCTGTGTGGCGCGGGGGATAAAATTCTCGCTGACGTCAAAGGCCTCCACCCGGAACAGCTGCATGCCGCCGATCTGAAGCAGAGGCATGATGCCCACGCCCATGACAATAATCCCGACTCCGCCAAACCATTGAAGCAGGCTGCGCCATAACAAGATGCCCGGCGGCAATCCGTCAAGGCCGGTTACGACAGTGGACCCGGTGGTGGTGATGCCGGACATGGCCTCAAAGAAGGCATCGGTATAGCTCAGATTCAAATCGGAAAAAACAAAAGGCAAAGCCCCCATCATGGGAACTGCAATCCAGGCGAGGACCGTAATCAGGAAGCCCTGTTTAATGGACAGCTCCGAATAGTCGCTTTTGTTCGATAGAAAAAGCAACCCGCCGATGAAGGTGACAAAAGACGCGCAGACTGCAAAAACCTGCCAGTCGGGATTGCCGACCGCCGCATCGACAATTGCCGGGATAAACATGCCAACACCTATGATCATCAGGAACAGCCCGATGACCAGAAACACCATATCAAATTCGATATTTTTTGAGGCCTTGATGGTGGGCACGTAACTTTCGCGCGCCCCGGAAAGGGCGGTCACAATTTCCAGTCCCGCATGTATCTGGACATAAGATAGGACATCTCAAATATAAATGTGACCAGAAATACGATCTGTAGCTCATGGAGGAACAACCCGTGATGACCATTGATCCAGTTTTTATTTAATAATCCAATATATTCCATGAGCCATTCAAAACTCAGGAAGGTGAGATATTCCCCCTCAAACGTCAGGCCGGCGATAAAAAGAACGGCCAGCGCCCCCAAGGCTACCATTAGAATGGTTCTCTTAATTCCGGGAACGGAAAAACTAGTGTCATCATTCAATATGTATTTTAGATCTAACAGCTTCATATTACACCTGTATCTTCATTCACCGGGCAAAATAGTCTTCTTGTTTCATCTTGTCTAACAAAATTTATTTAAGATTAACTTCGATTATTGTGTATTTATTTGCCCTGAAAGGGTTTTTTATCCTAAATACCCGTTATATCTTGGCGGCAATTTCCCGGAAACCGGCCAGCAAAGAGGGGATATATTGGTCATGATCATCCCGGCAATGGGCCAGATATATCGGCTGGGTTATTTGCGGGGCATCCTCGAGGACGCGCAATTCACCGGACTCAATATATTTTGAGATCATGGAATTGGGGAAATAGCCATAACCGCCATATTCCAGAATATATTTCACCCCGTAAATGCCAATACTGACCGAGAGCTGCGGCACGGCAGGGCCCGGAAAATAATGATCTTTGCTTTCCCGAAATTCCCGGCCCCAATCCACATCAATATAATTTTTTTCCATAAAATCTGTGAAAGACCCGCTTTCCGGAACATCTGTAGCCTTGGTGACCAGCAGGAATTTTTCCAGATATAGCTGCTCCACTGTGATGCCGGGAATACTTGGCGCGGACAATAACAGGGCAATGTCAACAATACCTTCTTCCAACTTGCGGATCAGGTCGTCAGCGATGCCGAATTCAGCCTTAAAGGCCAATTGGGGGAAATTTTCTTTGGCCCAGGGCAGCCATGCCATAACAATGGGTTCCCACAGCCCCGGCCGTGCCCCGATAGAGATATGATCCTGATAGCTGTCTTCGCTGGCAACCTTGGTCAGGGCCTTTTCCCATAGCTGAATGAAGCTCAGAGCATATTCCTGAAAATTACGGCCTGCCGGGGTCAATGTTGCGCCGGATTTATTGCGGATAAACAGGGATTTTCCCAACTGATCCTCGAGGGATTTAACCCGCGCGCTCACCGTCGATTGCGTGACATGCAAACGTTCCGAGGCGATCCGGAAATTTCCGGCATCTATGATGGTCAGAAAAGTCTTGGCGAGAGTGACATCCATATAAAATAAATACAAAATTATTGTCGTTAAGTATAGATAATATTCACTGTTCAAAAAAATATTGGCCTGTATGTTCTTTTTCATGAAAATGAATGTAACACGATTAAGACAGGATATATTTGGCGGGCTGACATCTGCCGTGGTTGCTTTGCCGCTGGCTCTGGCTTTTGGGGTAGCGTCCGGGCTGGGACCGACAGCAGGCCTGTATGGGGCGATCGTGCTGGGATTTGTCGCGGCGGCCTTGGGCGGTACGCCGGTACAGATTTCAGGGCCGACCGGACCCATGACCGTGGTGATGGCGGGAATAGTCATGAAATACGGCGGCGCGCCAGAGATTATTTTCATGATCATTATTCTGTGCGGGATCATACAGGCCCTGTTTGGGGTTTTTAAACTGGGGGCTTACGTAAATTATGTCCCCCTGCCGGTTATTTCCGGGTTTATGACGGGCATTGGCTGTATCATCATTCTGATGGAGTTATTGCCCGTATTGGGTGACTATTCGGCCCATCACGGCCTGATCGGGTCGATGGAAGCTATTCCGGCGGCCTTGGGAAATCTGGACAAATCATCATTACTGCTGGGTGGCATTACCTTCCTGATGACTCTGACGGTGCCGGCGCGGTTAAAGAATTATATCCCGGCCTCTTTATTGGCCTTGATTGTTGGTACGTTGATTGGGGTATTTTATTTTCCCGCCCTGAAAACCATCGGGGATATACATACGGGTATGCCGCATATCATGTCCATTGCCCTGCCGCTATCACAGATGCCGGGCATCATCACGGCGGCCTTTATGCTGGCTCTTCTGGGGTCTATTGACACCCTGCTGACCGCCACGGTGGCGGATAAATTGACCAAGACCAGCCACAGGTCCAATAAAGAGCTTATCGGGCAGGGCATTGGCAACGCGCTGGTTGGTTTTATCGGCGGCATTCCGGGGGCCGGGGCCACCATGAGGACGGTGGTCAATATCAACGCAGGCGGCAAGACCCGGCTGTCCGGAATGTTGCATGCCGTTATTCTGATGGTTCTGGTGACCTTGCTGGGCGATGCGGCGGAAAGAATACCACAGGCGGTTTTGGCGGGGCTACTGCTCAAAGTCGGGCTGGATATTATTGACTGGGGGTTCTTGAAAAACATAAGGATATATCCCAAAGACAAGATTTTCCTGATGTTCGCCGTATTGCTACTTACGGTTTTTTCCGACCTTGTGACCGCCATTGGTTTGGGGCTTATCCTGTCCCACATGATCTATTCCCGGAAAATGCGCAATAGTCAGCTCAGCCAAATTCAATATTTTGAATGCGATGACGCCATTGAAATGGAAGATGGCACCAATGACAGCATCACCATAAAGCTCAGCGGTCACCTAAGCTTTGCGGTGGTCAAAGACCTGATGACCCGTATTAATGAGTCTTTAGCCAAACATAACCGGGTTCACCTGAATTTCATGGACATAGAATCTGTCGACCTCAGCATTACATCCGCTTTGACGGATATTTTAAAAACCGTGCCGGACACGAAGGCCGTATCTATAGAAATTAAACAAAATGATACCTGTGATATGTTCAGGATAATGGGGTTATTTGCCCATATAAAACCTGAAAATATACAAATCAGGTAGATAAATACTGTTCTTCTATTTTAGCAATCACCGCATCGGCGGCATCCTCGGCACTCATGTTTCCGGTATGCAGGTGAATATCGGCCCGTTCTGGTTGTTCGTAAGGGCTGTCAAAGCCGGTGAAATTCTTGATCTCGCCGCTACGGGCTTTTTTATACAGGCCCTTGGGGTCGCGCTGTTCGCATATTTCAAGGGGTGTATCTACAAAAACTTCAACAAATTCATGATCTTCCAGCATTTGACGTACCATACGCCGTTCTGCCCGGAAGGGCGAGATAAAGGCGGTCAGCACAATCAGCCCCGCATCGATCATCAATTTGGCCACTTCACCCACCCGGCGAATATTCTCCACCCGGTCCGCATCAACAAAGCCCAGATCCCGGTTTAGACCATGGCGCACATTGTCTCCGTCCAGAAGGTAAGTATGCTTGCCGCGCGCATGGAGTTTCTTCTCCACCAGATTGGCAATGGTGGATTTACCGGAGGCACTAAGGCCGGTGAACCACAGAACAACCGGCTTTTGGCGTTTTTGCTCCGCGCGCACATCTTTATTCACATCCACCGCCTGCCAATGGACATTGGTCGCCCGGCGCAGGCCGAAATCTATCATGCCCGCCGCCACGGTAACATTGGTGATCTTGTCGATCATGATAAAGGCCCCGAGCGCGGCATTGTCCCGGTAAGGCTCATAAACAACCGGCGTATCAAGGTTGAAGTTACACAGCCCCACTTCATTGAGCTCTAGCGTTTTCCCGGCCTCATGTTCCAGTGAATTCACATTGACTTTATATTTAAGCTCAGTCACCTCGCCGGTTACGGTCTTGTTGGTGGTCTTAATCAAATAAGGCCGCCCCGGCAGCAAGGGCTGATCATGCATCCAGATAATTTTGGCTTGAAACTGATCGGTAACTTCCGGGCGTTTGTCAAATTCTGAAATCACATCGCCCCTGGAAATATCAATTTCGTCGGTCAGAGTCAGAGTGATGGCCTGATCCGCCATGGCCTGACCCAGGTCACCGTCATAGGTGGCGATGGCTTTCACATGGCTGGTCTTACCGCTGGGCAGGGCGATTATAGGATCACCGGGTTTGATTGTTCCGGCGGCAATGGTGCCGGAAAAGCCGCGAAAGTCCAGATTGGGCCGGTTGACCCACTGAACCGGCAAACGGAAAGGCTGTGCCGCCCGCTCATGGCTCACATCAATGCTTTCCAGATGAGCCATTAATGTTGGCCCGTCATACCAATTCATATGATCGCCAACATCCATGATATTGTCGCCTTTGAGGGCTGACATGGGGATGAAGTGAATGCTTGAAAAATCCAGATTTTCCGCAAAAGTCCGGAATTCTTTTTCGATAGCCTGAAAGACCTCCTGATCATAATCCACAAGATCCATCTTGTTGATTGCCACCACCGCATGACGGATGCCCAGAAGATTGACGATATAACTGTGGCGCCGGGTCTGGGTCAAAACGCCCCGCCGGGCATCAATCAGGATCACGGCTACATCGGCGGATGAGGCTCCGGTGGCCATATTGCGGGTATATTGCTCATGGCCCGGGGTATCGGCAACAATGAATTTGCGTTTGTCGGTGGCAAAAAAGCGATAGGCCACATCAATGGTGATGCCCTGTTCGCGCTCGGCGGCGAGGCCATCCACAAGCAAGGCAAAGTCAATCTCCCCGCCCTGGGTGCCGATTTTTTTGCTGTCGTCCTCAAGGCTGGCCAGTTGATCTTCAAAAATTAGTTTCGAATCATAGAGCAGGCGGCCAATGAGGGTCGATTTGCCGTCATCCACACTGCCGCAAGTGATGAAACGCAGGAAGCTCTTATGCTCTTGCTCCGTCAGATAGGCATCAATATCGCTGGCAATCAGGTCCGATTGGGCGGTTTCATAGGTTTTGGAATTCTCAGTCATCAGAAATAGCCCTCCTGCTTTTTCTGCTCCATGGAGGCATGGGCATCCTTGTCAATGGCCCGGCCCTGTCGCTCGGAAGTTCTGGTGAGCAGCATTTCCTGTATGATCTCCGGCAGGGTCGCGGCGGTCGATTCCACGGCCCCAGTCAGCGGATAACAGCCCAAAGTGCGAAAGCGGACCATCTTCATTTCAGGTTCTTCGCCGTCCAGGAGCGGCATCCGGTCATCATCAACCATCACCAGCATACCATCCCGTTCCACCACCGGGCGGCGGGCGGCAAAATACAGCGGCACGATGGGAATATTTTCCAGATGGATATATTGCCAAATGTCCAGTTCTGTCCAGTTGGACAGGGGAAAGACGCGCATGCTCTCGCCTTTGCTTATGCGGTTGTTATAGATATTCCACAATTCGGGCCGCTGATTTTTCGGGTCCCAGCGGTGTTGAGCGGACCGGAAAGAGAATATCCGTTCCTTGGCCCGTGATTTCTCTTCATCCCGCCGTGCCCCGCCAAAGGCCGCATCAAACCCATATTTGTCCAACGCCTGTTTCAATCCTTGGGTCTTCATCACATCCGTATGGACGGCTGACCCGTGGGAGAAGGGGCCTATGCCCTGCTCAACGCCCTGTTCATTAATATGGACCAGCAGATTGAGGTCATGATCAGCGACAAATTTTTCCCGAAACGCGATCATCTCACGGAATTTCCATGTGGTATCCACATGCATCAGCGGAAAGGGCAGCTTTGACGGGTGAAAGGCTTTCATGGCCAGATGCAGCATGACACTGCTGTCCTTGCCAATGGAATAGAGCATGACCGGGTTATCGCAGGTCGCCGCGACCTCACGCATAATATGAATGGATTCCGCCTCTAGGCGCTGAAGATGAGTAAGGTCCGTCATAGGGTCATTTGATCCTGAATTTTACGTATTTATATAGTATGTTATATCTATAGACAACTTTAAGAATTACAAGCTTTAACATTAAAAATAAGTTATTTATTTTATTTCACATAAAATTGATGTATTAAATGTGTGATAAAAGTTACTGACCCATGACCCACGGTGGGTTATTATATGTATCGGATTTAATGTTAGGGAACCTTTATTATGAAGAAATTATTTTTCGCTACTCTTGCTGTTTTTGCCCTGTTGCTACCTCTTTTCGGCGCCGCGCAGGCCGAAGAAAATTCAGAAAAACACAGCCTTGACCTGACGCCGCAAGCCCCCATTGGCAATATGACCAAGGTTATTTCCCTGCATGGGACCATTTTTATGACCGGGCAACCCTCCCCGGATACTTTGCAAAGCCTGCCCGGTGATGGTTTTAATGTGGTGATCAATATCCGCGCCGCCGATGAAATTAATTTTGATGAACCGGCCATAGTGAAAAAAGGCGGCATGACCTATTATAATATTCCGCTGATGAAGGCGGGCAAGATACAGGATTCTGCGGTCACGGAAATCCATGAGGCCCTGATGGAAAACAAGGGCAAGAAAATTCTGCTTCATTGCGCCAGCGGTAACCGGGTGGCCGGATGGCTCGGCGCCCATTTGGCCCGGGATATGGGGTATGACACAGAAGCCGCCGTAGCCAGCGCGCGCAAGGGCGGCATGACCAAAGACAGTATGGAGAGAATCCTGCGGGATTATCTGGCTAACCTGAAAGAATAATTATTCTGCCATATGTCTTGTGATTTCGGATAACGCCTCGAATTCTTCCTGCCAATCGGAGGGGTGGTTGGTGAGGCGCACATCTACCGCTGTTACCTTATATTCGGGGCAGTCCGTTGCCCAGTCGGCGTTGTCGGTGGTGACCACATTGGCCCCTGATGATGGCATATGGAAGGTGGTATAAACCACCCCCGGCTGCATACGGTCAGAGATCAGAGCGCGCAAACTGGTGTCCCCCATGCGGCTTTTGATATTGACCCAGTCACCGTTCCGAATATTGCGATCCTCTGCATCTTTGGCGTGGATTTCCAGCAGATCCTGATCATGCCAGATATTATTGTTCGTGCGCCGTGTCTGCGCCCCGACATTATACTGGCTGAGAATACGGCCCGTGGTCAGGATCAATGGAAATTTTCGGGTGATCTTTTCACTGGTGGGGACAAATTCGGTAATGACAAAATTGCCCTTGCCGCGCACAAAGCCATCCACATGCATGATCGGCGTGCCTTCCGGTGCGTTTTCATTGCACGGCCATTGAAGGCTACCCATCCCACGGATTTTATCAAAACTGACCCCGGCAAAGCTTGGGGTCAGCCGGGCGATTTCATCCATGATCTCTGACGGGTTATCGTAAGACATGCCATAGCCCATGGCGCGCGCAAGACGGCAGGTGATCTCCCATTCATCGAGGCCAGCCAGCGGTTCCACCGCCTTGTTGACCATACTGATCCGCCGTTCCGCATTGGTGAAAGTACCGTCCTTTTCCAGAAAGCTGGTGCCGGGCAGGAATATATGGGCAAAGCGGGCAGTCTCGTTCAGGAATAAATCCTGCACAATCAGGCAATCCAGATTTTTCAGCGCCGCTTCCACATGGCGGGTGTTGGGATCACTCTGAGCCACATCCTCGCCCTGAATATACATGGCCTTGTAATTTCCGGCCACCGCCTGATCAAACATGCCCGGAATGCGCAGGCCCGGTTCCGGATCGAGGTTAATATCCCAGTCAGCTTCAAAGGCCCCGCGCACCGCATCATCACCCACGGGCTGATAGCCGGGCAGCTCATGGGGGAAAGATCCCATATCACAGGACCCCTGCACATTATTCTGTCCTCGGAGCGGATTAACCCCGACACCGTTAAAGCCAATATTGCCGGTAAGCATGGCAAGATTAGCCAAGGCCATTACCGCCGTTGAGCCTTGGGAATGCTCAGTAATCCCCAACCCATAGAAGATGGCAGCTTTGCCGCCAGTGGCATAGAGCTTGGCAGCGGCGCGCAAACCTTCTGCGGGCACACCGGAAAATTCTGCGATGGCTTCCGGCGCGTTTTTGGGGTCCAGAATGAATTTGCGCCAGTCCTGATACGCCTGATCTTCGCATCGCTCACGCACATAGGCCGTATCCTCCAGCCCTTCCGACACGATCACATGGGCCAGCGCATTAATCACCGCCACATTATTGCCCGGTAGCAAGGGCAGGTGGTAATCAGCTTTCACATGGGGCGTTTTAACCAGATCAATGGCGCGCGGATCAATGACGATCAGTTTCGCCCCCTGCCGAATCCGTTGTTTCAGACGACTGCCAAAAACCGGATGAGCATCGGTGGGATTGGCCCCGATGACCAATATCACATCCGCGTCCATCACGCTGTCAAAGGTCTGGGTGCCCGCAGAGGTGCCCAAAGTCTGGTTGAGGCCATATCCGGTGGGGCTGTGACAGACCCGGGCGCAGGTATCCACATTGTTATTGCCGAATGCTGTGCGGATCATTTTCTGCACCACATAAACCTCTTCATTGGTGCACCTTGACGAGGTAATGCCGCCAATGGATTTCCGGCCATATTTCTGCTGAATATCTTTCAACTGAGCCGCCGCATAGGCGATGGCCTCGTCCCAGCTGACCTCAACCCAGGGGTCGGTATAGGCCTTGCGAATCATGGGTTTTGTAATCCGGTCCGCATGAAAGGCATAATCCCAGGCAAAGCGCCCCTTGACGCAAGAATGACCATGATTGGCCGCCCCGTCCTTCCACGGGGTCATGCGGATAACGTCGCCATCCTTCATCTCGGCTTTGAAGCCACATCCCACCCCGCAATAGGCACAGGTGGTTAGCACGCTATGATCCGGCTTGCCCTGATCTATGACATTTTTTTCCAGCAGGCTGTCCGTGGGGCAGGCCGACACGCAAGCCCCGCAGGACACGCAATCACTGGTCAGGAAATCCTGAGCCACCCCGGCGGTAATCTTGCTGTCAAAGCCGCGCCCTTCGATGGTCAGGGCAAAGGTTCCTTGCACCTCTTCGCAGGCGCGTACGCAGCGGGCGCAGAGAATACATTTGGCCGGGTCAAACTGAAAGTAAGGGTTGCTGTCATCAATGATGGATTTCAGATGATTATGGGTGCCCGTACCATAACGGCTTTCCTCCATACCCAGCAATTTAGCCAAATCATGAAGCGGGCTGTCTTCTGCGGGATGATCCGACAAATACAGATCCATCACCCCGCGCCGCAGCTTGGCCAGACGGTCTGATTGCGTGATGACTTTCATACCGTCTTCCGCTGGGGTGGTGCAGGAGGCCGGGGTGCCCTTGCGGCCCTCAATCTCCACCAGACACAGGCGGCAGGAACCATAGCTTTCCAGACAATCCGTGGCACAGAGGGACGGAATATCCGTATCCACCGTGGCCGCCGCCCGCATGATGCTGGTGCCATCCGTGACTGTGACCGGCTTGCCGTCAATTTCCAGCGTAACCGTATCTTCCGCGATAACCTCCGGTGTGCCGTAATCTTTTTCCGTGATCATGGTTTTGCTCCAAAGTCATTGGGCCATTTTTGCAGGGCGCTCAATACCGGGATTGGCGTCATGCCGCCCATGGCACAGAGCGAGCCGGATTCCATCACCTCACAAAGTTCTTTCATCAAAGGCAGGTTTTCGGCCGCGCCCGCCTGAATTTTGGCCATAAGTTCCGCGCCTCTTACCGATCCAATGCGGCAGGGCGTGCATTTGCCGCAGCTCTCAATGGCGCAGAACTCAAAGGCAAAACGCGCCTGTTCCGCCATATCCACGCTGTCGTCAAAGACCACAATCCCGCCGTGGCCCAATACGGCCCCGGCTTCCGCGAAAGCCTCATAATCCATAGGCAGGTCAAGATCATTTTCAGAGAGATAAGCCCCCAAAGGTCCGCCCACCTGTACCGCTTTCAGGGAATTGTCGCTATGGGTGCCGCCGCCGTAATCCTCGATCAATTCCCGCAAGCTTATGCCAAACGCCTTTTCCACGAGGCCGCCGCGCGCAATATTTCCCGCCAGTTGAAAGGCGATGGTCCCCCGGGATCGGCCCATGCCGAAATTCCTGTAATAATCCGCCCCTTTGGCCATAATGATCGGTACGCTGGCCAGCGATAGCACATTATTGACCACTGTGGGCTTTCCGAACAGGCCGTGCAGGGCGGGCAGGGGTGGTTTGGCGCGTACCATGCCCCGCTTGCCCTCAAGGCTTTCCAGCATGGCGGTTTCCTCACCGCAAACGTAAGACCCGGCCCCCATGCGAATTTCAATGTCAAAATCTTTGCCGCTGTCTTTGATGTTTTTCCCGAGCCACCCGGCGGCGCGGGCGTTTAGCAGGGCCTCGTCCAATATCTGTTTGCACAGGGGATATTCGGACCGTAAATAGATATAGCCTTCGGTGGCCCCCACGGCCAGAGCGGCGATAGTCATGCCTTCGATAAGGCAATAGGGATCGCCCTCCATCAACAGGCGGTCGGCAAAGGTGCCACTGTCACCCTCATCCGCATTACAGCAGATATATTTTTGGTCTGAACCTGCGCCCAGCACCGTGTTCCATTTGATGCCCGTGGGAAAAGCCGCCCCGCCGCGGCCTCTAAGTCCACTGTCCGTGACTTGGGTCACAATATCTTGGGGCGTCATTTCAAGGGCTTTTTTCAAACCGACAAAACCGCCATTATCCTGATATTCACTCAGAGACAGAGCCTCAATCAGGCCGCAACGCCCAAAGGTCAGGCGGTCCTGTGATTTCAGGTAAGGAATGTCAGCGGTCAGCCCCAGACATAAATCGGCGCATTCACCTTTTAACAGGTCAGCCACACGGTCAGCGGTCATATTGCCGTAAGCCACCCGGCCTTTGGGCGTCACCATCTCAACCAGAGGTTCCAGCCAGCTCATCCCCCATGACCCGTTGCGGATAATTTCCACATCCCGCCCTTGGCTTGCTGCCTCTTTCAGGATGGCCACGGCAACCTCATCCGCCCCAAGGGACAGGGCGGTTGCTTCCAGCGGGATATAGACGGTCAAAAGGTCTCGCATCAGCCAAGTTTCCCCAGTAATCCCTCAAGGCGGTCCTCGTCCATGCGGCCATATAGCTTGTCATTTATGGTGATATTGGGCGATACGGCGCAATTGCCCAGACAATAGACCGGCTCCAGCGTGATACGCTCATTGGCGGTGGTCTCCCCCAGCCTGATGCCCAGTAGCTTTTCCACATGGGCAGTCAATAGCCGGCTGCCCCGTGCCTGACAGGATTCCGCCTGACAGATTTTTATCACATGGTGGCCTGCGGGCGTATCACGGAAATCATGGTAGAAACTTTTGACCCCGTAAACCTCAGCCCCCGACAGATTAAAGGCATCGGCCAGCATATCGTAGCTTTCCGCCGGAATATAGCCAAATGCGCCCTGAATCCCGTGCAAGGCTTCCATCAACCCCCCCTTCAGGGCGGCACATCGGGTGATGATCCGCCGGGCTTCATCCTGATCCCATGCGGCCCGGTCCGGGCGGCTGTTATCCCTTGTATCCATCGGTGTAAAAATCCTTCTGCATCATGAAGGACAGTGTAACACCGATGGTTAAGGCAGACAATTTAATGTTTGCTGGACCCGGAAATACCAATGCCGGTTTCAGAGCGCACATATTGCTCGTCAAACAGCGCCTTTTCCTTTTCCGCCTGCCCGCTTTTATCCGTCACGGAAAACAGCCAGATCGCGAAAAAAGCCAGCGGCATGGAATAGAAGGTGGGATAAATCTGTGGGAAGATCGGCTCCGCATTGCCCAGAACAGCGGTCCAGACCCCCGGCCCCAGAATGATCAGGCCAATGGACAGGATAAGGCCCACTACCCCGCCCGCCACAGCTCCTTTGGTGGTCATATTTCGCCAATACATGGACATGATCAGGATCGGGAAATTAACACTGGCGGCGATGGCCAGCGCCAGCGAGGCGACAAAGGCCACATTCTGTTTCTCAAACGCAATGCCCAGAACCACGGCGATGGCCCCAAGGGCAAAGGTTGCCATACGGGATACCTTTATTTCCTCTGCATTGCTGACCGGGCCTTTTTTAAAGGTCTTGGCATAGAGGTCATGGGCGATGGTTGCGGCTCCGGCCAGGGTCAGCCCGGCGACCACAGCAAGAATGGTGGCAAAGGCCACCGCCGACATGAAGCCCAGCATCAGATTACCGCCCATATATTGGGTCAGATGGAGCGCCACCATATTACCGCCGCCCAGAATTTTGCCCGCCGCATCATGATAATCCGGGTTGCCCATAACGAAGGTCATGGCCCCGTAACCGATGATGATGATCAGGATATAAAAATACCCCATCAGGGTGGTGGCGACAAAAACCGATTTGCGGGCGTCTTTGGCATCTTTTACGGTGAAGAAACGCATCAATACATGGGGCAATCCCATAATGCCGAACATCATGGTCAGGGCGATGGAAATAATGGCAATGGGATCATGCATCCACAGGCCCGGGCCAAGGACCGCCGTTCCCTTGGGGTGGTTTTCTGCGGCGCTGGACAACAGGGCCTCGTAACTGAAATCAAAGCTCTGCATCACGGTGAAGGCGATGAATGTGCCGCCGATGAGCAGCAGGATTGCCTTTATCAACTGAACCCATGTGGTGGCCAGCATACCGCCGAAGCTCACATAGCAGATCATCAGGAAGCTGACCAATACCACCGCATAAACATAATCCACACCAAACAGGAGCTGAATAAGCTTGCCCGCCCCGACCATCTGGGCAATCAGATAAAAGATTATCACCGACAGGGAACCAATAGCAGAAATAATCCGGATCGGCTTTTTTTCCAGCCGGTAAGACACCACATCGATGAAGGTATAGCTGCCCAGGTTGCGCAGCCGTTCGGCGATCAGAAATAGAATGACCGGCCAGGCGGCCATAACCCCGACCGCCAGCACCAGCGCATCAAAGCCAAAGCCATAAATAGCCCCGGTAATACCAAGGAAGGTCGCCGCCGACATGAAATCCCCGGCGATAGCGGTGCCGTTCTGCCAAGGTTTGATACCGCCGCCTGCGGCATAGAAATCACTTTTGGTCTTGGTGCGCCGCGCCGCCCACCAGGTAATGCCAAGGGTGGCCATAACAAAGATGAAAAACATGAATATGGCGGTGATATTCAGTGGTTGTTTTTTTACCTCGCCCAAGGCCACGCCCCCGGCGGCCAAAGCCGGGCCGGAAAAGGAAATTGCTGACAGGGACACTAGAAATACACGCAACATTTTATTCATGGCCCAAATCTTTCAACAGGTCCTGTTTCAGGACATCAAATTTCCGATTGGCCCACCAGACATAAAAGCCGGAGCAGACCATGCCGCTGACAATAACCAATACCGCAATTAAAATGCCATACGTCAGGCTGCTGCCACTTGCCACGGGGCTGGCCATAAAAGCGGGGGTAAAGGAGATACCCAAGACATAGATGCCATAACCCACAAGAATAATCAGGCTGAACAGTATATTACCATTGGCCCGGGCGCGGGTGAGCTTTTTGAATTTGGGATTATTGAGACATTTTTCAGTTTCAGACGGTGACATTGTAACTCCCGATATTTTGATTTTTACAGAGTTTATAATAAGCGGAGGCATTTATCCAAAAAAAATTAAGGGGCCAGAAACTGGCCCCTTAAATTATCTATATATCCGGACTATTTAAAAGTTAGCCGTTGCGGTTACACCAAATGTTCTTGGTGCGCCCCAAACCCCGATTGTACCGGGGCCGATGAAGTAAGAATGAGCCACATAGCTTTTATTAGCTAGGTTCTTGACCCAGAGAAAAATCTTGTATTTATCATCCGACGCCGTCCAGGTAACCCCGGCATCCAACAGCGTTTTCGCCTGATTTAAGGTTTGTGAGGCGGTCGCAAAGTCATTATGGGATTTATCGGTATGTGACAGGTTAGCATTGAAATTCAATGACCCCTGGTCATTATCCAGTTCCACATCATAATCGGCAACAATATTATACGAGTTTTTAGGTGCCTGACGGAGAGGCAGACCGGAAAAATCGACAGGACCAGTTCTTAATTCCAGAAACAGATCTTTGGCTTTCGTATCAAGGAAAGCATAACTGCCGCTCAATGTGAAGTTTTCCGACACCGCCCAGGTCAATTCCGTTTCAAAACCTTTAATATCAGCAGACCCGATATTTGTGGTCTGGAATGATCCAAAAGCAGATCCGGCAACCGGGCCAAAGCGAACCACTTGCAGGTCAGTGTAATCCATATAGAAGGCGGTGGCATTGAAGCGTACCGTACCATCGGCAAGGTCGCTTTTGAAACCAATTTCATAATTGATCACACTTTCCGGATTCACCGGTTTGGAGGCGGCAGAAGCCACCCCTTGCGACCCGGCAAAGCCGCCGCTTTTATAGCCTGTGGATATGGTACCAAACATCATGACATTTTCATTGGGACGATACTGCAATGAGGCCATGGGGGAGAAGTCATTCCAGCTTTTCTGGGTGGGTACCCGGAAAGTTTCCGCAATGATGCGCAATGAACCACCGACACCATCGCAAGCCGGGAAGTTGGCAAAGCCCGCCGCCGCGCGCACCGCTTCGGAATTTCCGCAGTTTACCGCTGTGGCCACATAATCCTTTTTATCATGAGAGAAACGGCCCCCGACCAGCAATGTCCATTGTTCGGCAAAATCCCATTGGGCCTGTCCATAGATGGCATAGGATGTAGATTTATTCTGGGTGCGGGTATATTCGTTACCCACGGTTACCTGTCCGGTTGCTTCCGTGTTGCGGTCAATCTTGAATTGCTCCACCCGGTCGGTTTTCTCCGAGAAGAAAAAAGCACCGGCGACAAAACCAAAATTACCGCCCAGTTCGGTCGTCCAGCGTAATTCCTGTGAGAAGGTATCAACAGATTCATCAATTACATCGTTCACATCAAGACCGTAAACCCCGTTGGCCAGGTCAAAACCGCCCCCCAGAGGCGCGCCAACAGAAGGCATTGCCCAAGAGGTGTCAATCGTGCGGTAGGCCGTAATAGAGGTCAAAGTACCCTTGTCAAAATTAACATTACCTGTCAGGCTGGTGCCGGCGCCCTCACGTTTTGAAAACCCGTTGATTGGTGAAGCGGACGTCTGTGGCCTGTTGGCCCCAAGGGCCTCGGCAGTACCCACATAATCAAAGTTGCCGTTAACTACTGGAAAACGTCCGGCACTTTCACGGTCATCTTTCATATAGTCCGCAGACAATATCCATTCACTGTCATCCATATCCAGCTTTAACTGACCACGCACGGAGCCCTGATCTTCGTTGTTCAGATCTTTCTTGAGCAAAGTATTGCGGACGAAGCCATCATGGCGGCGATAATTACCAACGATCTTGGCGGACAGGTTTTCTGAAATCGGTCCGGTCACAAGTCCCTGAACACGCAAAATACCCTCGTTACCACCGGTTACAGCTAGCTTGGCGGCAAATTCATCAGATGGTTTCTGGGTAACCACGGAAATCGCGCCGCCAATAGTGTTACGGCCAAATAATGCGCCCTGTGGACCTTTGAGAACCTCAATCCGTTCCAGATCGAACATGTCAAAGTTTACCCCGGCGCCCCGGCCAATATAAACCCCGTCAAGAAACAGGGCGACAGAGTTATCAAGGCCGGCCCCGTCATCAAAAGAGCCAACGCCGCGCATGGAAAACAGAGCCTGTCCCGGAGAAAATTCAGAATATTGCATACCCGGCACGTAATTGGCGATCCCGTCTGCATCATGGATGTCGGCTTTGCTAATCTGGCTCATGCTAAGGACGGCAACCGTGATCGGTATGTCCTGTACATTTTTTGCCCGCAGGGTGGAGGTGACAATGATTTCATCAATCCTCAGGCTGTCATCTGCTTCTTCGGCGGCTTGGGCGGAAAAAGGCATGGCGATGGCCAATAGGGCAACGCCGGACAGCATATTATGTCTAATACTGGTTTTCATGAATTTACTCCCATTCTATATTTTGATCAAAATATTATTGTAACAATGCGCAGCCACACCCTATGTCACGGGCTGCAATACTCTATTCAACGGCGGGCATGGAAAAGCCCTCAGTTTTTTTTAACATTTTGTTAATTTTTTAAAAATTACGGGTAATTGTCAGGCCGTAGGTACGGGGCGTACCAAAGAGGGCATAGTCATTTCCGCCCAATACATAGAGGTGGGAGATATATTCTTTATCCATCAGATTTTTGGCCCACAGGGTTGCTTCCCAACTGTCGTCAGCGGATTCGTAAGCAACGGAGGCATCCACCAGATCAAATCCCGGCTGAATTGTGACGCTATTGTCCGGTTCACGAAAACTTTTGCCCTGATAGCGGTAATCAGCCCGGAACCTCAGGCGGCCTTTGTAAAAATCCCGCTCATAATAAGCGGCCAGATAGAGGGAATGGCGCGGGGCCTGCCGCAGGACATTACCGGTGAAATCCCGCCCTGATAAGTCATTAAATTGATCATAGGTGGCATCCAGAAAAGCGTAGGAGCCAAAAAACTCCAAGCCGCTAACTGGTTTCAGGGTAAATTCCAGCTCCACGCCTTTCAGGCTGGCCGAGGCCGCATTGCTGGTCTGGAAAACGCCGAAATTACCCTCTGTCTTGAACTGGACCACCTGTAAATCCCGATAGTCAGAATAGAAACCCACCAGATTCAGGCGAAAGCGATCGTCCAGCCATTGGGACTTATAACCAATTTCGTAATTCCATACCGATTCCGGGTTGATTGTCCGACGGGCCAGCTCACGAGTGGCCGGCGCGCCCTGAAATCCACCGCTTTTATAACCACGTGAAATACTGCCGTACCACATAATATCGTCACTCTGTTGCCATGAGAGGACAAAGTTCGGTGAAAAATCGGTCCAGTTTCCTTTGTTATTCAGCGTAAAATCCTCCAACAGGATTGTCCGGTCACCATTGGTGGTATTTTGCTGGATCATATTCTTGGTTTCATAGGTCATGCGCGCACCAGCCGTAAAACTCACTTTTTTAGTTATGGCATATGTGGCCTCGCCAAAAATAGCAAAGCTGTTGGTTTCATTATCCTGATCGGTCGTAGATTTTCGCCGGGGAAAGATAAAATTCTCAATCCGGTGCGTATGCTCATAGAGGTAATAAAAACCAAGAACATGCTTCAACCGCCCTCCATCGGGGGAAATCCAGCGTAATTCCTGAGAGAACTGGCTGTGTTTTTCATTGACGTTTGAATTGACCTTTTGATCAGTGACGGAAGACGGCAGGCCGGTGGAATCCTCCAGCCAGGAAAAATCAGTCTGACGCAAGGCGGTGATTGACAGAAGCCGCCCGAAATCACCTTCGCGGCTGATCCGGCTGCTCAGGCCCCAAATAGTCCGGTCGGTGAACCCCCGGTCGCTGTTGATGGCTGTGCGCACATTACCGCCGAGCGCACTGAAAATATCCGTGGGCAAAGCCCGCTGTCCCGTGGGCCTGCCATCCGGGCCCAGCAGGCGCACCGGCACCCGGCCCACCACCGGAATGCGGCCCGTGCTTTCCAGGTCATCGCGGCTGTAATCCCCGTTCAGATCAATCTGCGTAGTATCATTAACGGCGAGCAACAGCTTGCCCCGCGCTGCCCATGTGTTTTCATCATTCTGTTTAATTCCCGGCAGAAAAAGGCTTTTCTGCCAACCATCCCGCTTTCTGGAATGAAAGGCCAACCTGCCCAAAAGCTTGTCTTCAATCAGGGGGCCGCTGATGTTGGCCCGCAGGTCAAACCGGTTGTAATTGCCAAGGGTGGCTTCCACCTCACCGGTCAGATGGTCCGTGGGGTTATTGCTGGTCACATTGATGGCCCCGCCAATGGCATTCTTGCCATAAAGGGTGCCTTGCGGTCCGCGTATGATCTCAATCTGCTCAAGATCAAAAAAACTCATATTGATGGAAGTGATGCGCCCCACATAGACATCATCAATAAACAGAACAATGGAATTATCCAGCGCCGCCCCGTCATCGTTGGACCCCACGCCGCGCATATGAATAGTTGGTTGACCGATGCTGAAACTGGACACGGTCAGGCCGGGGATGCGGGTGCCTACATCCTCTATGTCGTGAATACGCGCTTCCCGGATCAGGGGCGGTTTGATGACTGATACGGCTACGGGAACCTTTTGCATATTGCTCCGCCGCCGCAGGGATGTGACGATAACCTCGTCCAGCGTGGCCATTTGATCTTCATTAAGGGTTTCATCGGTTGTTATATCTTGATCTGCCGTTTGCCGGGCGGGTTTTGGAGGTGCGGGGCGGAATAGATCCGGTGAAATGGAAATTGTACTTGAATCAATATAGTCAAACCCAAGTTTTGTGTCCGCAAGCAGAATATTCAGGGCATCTCTGGGATAGAAACTACCGGTTAGTTTTTTTACGGTCAGGCCTTCGGTGTCGGCTTTACGGACCAGCAATGACAGGTTGGCCTGTGCGCCAAAATCCAGCAGGGCGGAGGACAGAGGCTGGGCCATAATTGAGAAAGTTTTTTTAACGGCGTGCCGTTCCGCTTGGCCATAAGATAGCTCACTCACCCCGAATGTCAGGGCAAGGCTGTTCAAAATAACCACAAAAATAGGAAATAATCCGACAAGTATTTGTCGCATTCCCTGAACGTCCTCCCATAATATTTTTTATAGTTATTTACTATACAATATTATTTATTATTGGGATAGAGCATGATGAGTTTCTTTGACACGGGACGGGCGGTCACATTGAATGTGGTTTCCAGCGCCTTCAGGGTGGCGGTCCGGTCCTCTATTTTCAGGATCGCGACAACCTTTATGTCATTAAGAACCGGGTCGCCAATGCGGATTTCACCGTCATAATAGCGGTTGATATCTGCCACCAGAGTAGCAAAGCTTTCCCCGTCATAAACCAGCTTCCGGTCGCGCCAGGCAAGAACGGCGGCAGCACTTACCGGGATTGCCACATTCGCCACCGCATCATTGCCAAGGATAAATTTCTGATTGGGGGACAGGGTGGCGTCCATTGTCATGGTCGCTTCATCGCCCTTTATATGGCCATAATCCATGACCCCGACAGAACCTTCCAAAACGGTCACATCACTGCTGTTGCCCTTACGGCGGATATTGAATTTTGTCCCCAGAACCCGGACCAGTCCGCCGGATGTTTCCACAAAGAAGGGTCGCGTTTCATCGCGGGCGACCTCAAAGAAAACCTCGCCCCGGTCCAGATAAACAATCCGTTTGTCTTTTTGCAGGTCAATGCGGATTTCGCTGTTGGTATTCATGGCCAGATGAGAACCATCCTCCAGAATAATATCGGCCAGTTCCCCGACTTTCGTGGTCCGGCTGTCCATCATAAAGACAGCGCCATATTGAACGGCGGCAAAACTGATGATCAGAAAAGCAACCGAGGCCGCGATCAGGCGCGGGGACCATTTGCGTTTGGCGGGGGTGGGCGTTTGTTTGGCTTTATGATCAGACAGAGAGGTCACAGACGCCGCCTTGGCCACCGGCAAGCCATCCCAGAAACCGCCTATTTCCGCATAGGCCGCCTGATGGCTGGTGCTTTGGCTGATCCATTCAACGAAGGCTTCCGCGCGCGCCTCTGAAATATCTTCGGCCCGCATCAGCACAAACCATTCGGTGGCTTTGTCCAGCAGTTTGTCGTTTATAATCTGTTCACTCATATTTCTGTCTTCTTTACCCCGTACTTAAAACTTAACGGTCCGCTGGACCAATCCCTCAATCTTTTATTTTAATTTGCGCCTTAAATGTTTCAGCGCTTGTATAATATATTTTTCCACCATGCTAACAGAAACTTGCAGATTCTCGGCAATGGTGCCGTAAGTCATATGCTGTTCCCGATGCATGAGGAAGGCCCGCCGGCATTTTTCAGGCAGAAAATTCAATGCCTGATATACCGCGGCTAGCTCCTGACGGGCGGCCACATGTCGGTCCGGCGGAATCACGTCGCTGGCGGGAAAATTCATGGCATCGCCGGTCACTTCGCGGATATATTTAATATGGTGCTGGCCCTTGCGTTGGCGGTCAATGATGATGTTGGTGGCGGTGCGATAAAGATAAGCCCGGGGATTTTCCATATCCCCAAGACCGTCCCGGTTCATCAGTTTCTGAAAAGCTTCCTGCAGAATATCATGGGCATCTTCCCGGTTGCGGGTTTTTTGCAACAGGAACCTCAGGAACCCCTCATGGTTATCCTGATACATCTGCTCAATAAATGATGCTTGCTTTTTTTTCATGTTTTTAAAAGGATAAGGCTTTTCCGGTACTTTTCAAGGTCTATTCACAACAGCTATTGATAAAATTCTACGTTAGTGTAGAATTAATCCGTTATCAGAAATATCACAATTGAGGAAAAGATCATGAGCGCCCAAATGATTCACAATCCAGTTCTGCTGGATACGGACCGCAAGATGCCCAAATCCATTGCCATTATCGGGGCGGGCACTATCGGCCCGGATATTGGCTATTATTTGAAAAGCGCCTTGGCGGACCTGACATTGGTCTTGATTGATATTAACCCGGAGGCCCTGACGCGGGCAGTGGACCGTATCCATGCCTATGTGGAAAAGGGCCTAAAGCGGGGCAAGCTAACCGAACAGCAGGCCGCAGCGGTCCGGAAAAACCTGGTGACTTCAACCGACTATAGCGCCCTGAAAGACTGTGATTGGGTGTTGGAAGCCGCCACGGAAGACCTGGCCTTAAAAAGAAAAATATTTACCGAAATCGAAGCCCATGTCCGCCCTGACGCCCTGATTACGTCCAACACCAGTTCCCTGCCGGCGGAACGGCTGTTTTCCCATCTTGCCCATCCGGAACGGGCCACGGTCACCCATTTCTTTGCTCCGGCTTTCCAAAATCCGGTGGTAGAGGTCATTGACTGGTCAGGAGCCAACCCGGCCTTGGGCGGCTATTTGCGCTGGTTCTTTGCCATGACCGGCAAGGTGCCCATGATCACCACCGATGCGGTCTGTTTCATGCTGGACCGGATATTTGATAACTGGTGCAATGAGGCGGCCCTGTTGCTGGATATTGCCAGCCCGGCGGAGATTGACAGCGTGGCCATGGAGCTGGTCCATGCGGGGCCGTTCTTTGTCCTTAATCTGGCCAATGGCAATCCGATCATTGTGGAAACCAATACGGTTCAAGCCGCCGATGAGGGCGATCATTACACCCCCGCCACCATTTTTAACGAAGTGGATAAATGGGAGACAAACCCACCCGGCTCCCCGGTGGATGTGGCGCCGGATGTGGCGGCCACCATCCGGGATCGCCTGCTGGGCATTCTCTTTTCCCAGACGGTGGATATTCTGGACCGTGAAATCGGGTCGGCGGCGGACCTTGATCTGGGTTGCTGTCTTGCCTTTGCCTTTAAAAAAGGCCCGTTGGAGCTAATGCGGGATTACGGTGAGGCAGAGGTCATGCGTATCCTCAATGAATTTGCCGCCTATAAGCCGGGCATGCCCCAGCCGAAAAAAGCAATCGCCAATTATCTGGACTTTCACCGTTATATTCTGGTGGATGATGTGGCCGGGGCCAAGGTCATTACCCTACGCCGACCAGAGGCCATGAATGCGCTCCATGATCAAATGACCGATGAAATCCTGTCGGTAATTACCGCCCATGAGAATGACCCTGAGGTCAAGGGTTTTGTCATTACCGGTTACGGCATACAGGCCTTTTGCGCCGGGGCGGATATTGGCAAATTCCCGGCCATGCTCGGCAACAAAGACCAGAGCGTTGATTATGCCAAAAGCTGCTCGCGGTTGCTGGTTCATCTGGACCGTTGCCCCAAACCGGTGGTGGCGGCCCTCAATGGATTGGCGCTGGGCGGCGGCCTTGAGCTGGCCACCCGCTGTCATGCCCTTGTGGCGCGGGACACGGCATGGATGCAATTGCCCGAGGTCACCCTTGGTATCGTGCCGGGCATCGGGGCCATGGTCATTCCCTATCGCCGCTGGCCAGAAGGCGCGGCGGTTTTCAACGGCATGCTAACCCGCGCCGAAAAACTAACAGCTGAAAAGGCCCGTGATCTGGGTATGATTGCCGAACTGGTCACGGCGCCGGAGGATTTGATTCCCGCCGCCCTTCGTCAACTGGACGCCCTTCAGGGCAAGCCCTATAAAATTACCGATGGGCCGGTTGATATTGCGGGTTTTAGTGCCACAGATGGCAAAGCCGTCACAGGTCAGACTTTAAGCGGTAAAATCATTGCCATCATTGAAAAGGCGGTGGCCGATGCGGCACAGGCCACGTCACTGACGGCGGCCCTTGAGGTGGGCTATCAGGCCTTTGGCGATAGTGCCTGTACGGCGGCGGCGAAAGAGGGCATTTCCGCCTTTTCCGAGCGGCGCAAACCGGATTTTGAAAAAACCGGTTAAGCGGGCACAATACCGTCCAGAATGATCCGGCTGTAATGACCGGCGATCTGATCAAGGGACATCTCCCCGTCCGGCATGTACCAGCTGGACAGGCTGTTGCACAGACCCAGAATGGAATAGGCCAGCATTTTTGGCGGGATATGGCCCTGTAGCTGCCCGTCCTTTTGGGCGGCGGTGAGCAGGATCACCCATAGATTTTCATAATCCTTGAACAGGCGGCGCAGGTGGGCAAATTTCTGTTCCACTTCATCCCGGCTGTTCTTTCGGACCGCCATGGCCATATGAAGATAATCAGCATTAAACTGTTGCAGGTGGTTTTCTATGCCCCGTTCTATGGTGGCGCGAATATCCGTGCCCTGCCCGATGATCTGTTCAAAGCCTGTCATCACATTGGCGATTTGCGGCTCGATAATATCGTAAAGCAGGTCATATTTACCCGGATAGTAATAATAGAGGGATTCC
>JAADFR010000072.1 GCA_013152755.1 Alphaproteobacteria bacterium | reverse complement strand
ACAAAATGATCCTGCCCGCCTTTTTCCAGCGCCGCCTCCACCACCGGATGACGGCCATTTTCCACCTGAAAGCACAGACTGTCATCAACCACGGGCCGGGCGTAATGTTTCTCCGCCGCCAGTTCCGCCAGCGCAGTGGACACATCCAGCCGGGCCAAGGCTCCTGCCGCCAGACTGATCTCCTGCCAGCGCAACAGCACCTCACCCACCAGTTTTTCAAAAATCTCATGTTCCAGCGCCAAGGCCCGGTCTGCTGCCTGCCCGATCTTTCCGGCCAGTTTCGCCAACTCGCTGCTGTTAAAACGGACCACATTGGCCAAGGTCTGACGGTGGATAAATTCCTCATTCAATGGCGGCGCCATCAGCTTATCTGCATGAAGTGCCGTGACCTCGATAAAATAGCCCAACACATTGTTATATTTGACCTTCAGGCCACTGACCCCGGCCATCTCCTTATATTTGGCCTCCAAAGCCATGATTAGCCGTTTGCTCTCGCTGGACAGCATCCGGAATTCATCAAGGGCTGCATGATAGCCTCTGGCAATAAAGTTCCCGTCCCGGATAATAGTCGGCAGCTCTTCGGCCAAGGCTCGCCTGAGCAAATCCGTGACCTCGCCGTGAGTTCCCATATTCTCCAGTATCAGCTCAATATCCCCCGGCAGGGACAGCAGTTCACCGCCCGTCCGGCTCATATGGCCCTGAAAAACCGCCTTGATCTCCGCCGCCTGTATCAGGCCATCCCGTACCATGGCAAGATCGCGCGGCCCACCCCGGCCCACCGACAGCCGCGACATGGCCCGCTCCAGGTCGGGACAGCGTTTGAGCAGCCCTCTGATTTTCTGGCGAAAGGCCTCATGTTCATGGAAATGCGCCACCAGATCAAGACGGGCATTAATGGTGCGCACATCCATCAATGGCGCATTCAGGCGGCTGTTCAGCAACCGCGCCCCGGCCCCGGTCAGGGTCCGGTCTATGCAATGTAGCAGGCTGCCTTTTCGGTCCCCGGACAGGGTATGGGTTAATTCCAGATTCCGCCGGGTCGCCCCGTCAATAATCATGCTGCTGTCGGTGCCCATAACCATGGGCCGCGCCAGTTTGGGCATCTTGCCCTTTTGAGTTTCCTGTAAATAAGTAATCAATGCCCCGCAGGCGGCCAGCTCCGCCCGGCCTGCCCCGGCCATATCCTCAAGGATAGCGGCCCCGAAATTTGCCTTCAGGGTTTTTTCCGCCAAGGTGCTGTCAAAGCTGTGACTTTCCACAAGGCTCAATATTGACTGCCAATCCGCCAACCCGTCGCCCAGATCATCCGCCGACAGGACAGAAGACGACAGGATCAATTCCCCGGCCTGGATCCGGGATAATTCCGCATCCAGATTGGCCGGCGTTACCCGGCTGACCCGGAAATCACCGGTTGAAATATCAAGCCACGCCAGCGCATATTCCGCCTGCGAGCGGGCCAGCGCCGCCAGATAATTATTCTGACGCGCGCTGAGCAGGTTTTCCTCGGTCAAAGTACCCGGCGTTACCAGCCGCACCACATCCCGCCGCACGACCGATTTTGACCCGCGTTTTTTGGCCTCCGCCGGATTCTCCATCTGCTCGCAAACGGCAACCTTGAACCCCCGCCTGATCAGGCGCGACAGGTAAGTTTCAGCGGCATGCACCGGAACGCCGCACATGGGAATATCCGCCCCGTCATGCTTGCCCCGCTTGGTGAGGGTAATATCCAGCGCCGCAGAGGCCCGAACCGCATCATCAAAAAACAGCTCGTAAAAATCCCCCATCCGGTAGAACAGCAGGTAATCCTGATGCTGCTGTTTCAATTCCAGAAATTGCACCATCATGGGCGTGACCGCAGAATCAGGCTTGCGCTTTTGTCTGCTGTGTTGGGTGATTGTCTGCGTTTGCGTCATAAACTCGCTGATATTATAATATTTATATAGTTTTTTATGGTTTACTTTTAATATAATTACAATATATATAGAAAATTGGTAATATTATATAATATTTTCTTTATTTTCTGATATGCCGTATCAGTAATTATAGAGAAAACAGTTTATCTGTTCCGCCCATAGAAAGCAATTGCTCTCGGGCCGGAGCGGCACATAAAAAAACAGCAAGGGACCGCAAGAATGAGTGACAGGAAAAATGATTTCGGTGATAAAGAAGCTCTCCATTATCATGCTATTGGCCGTCCCGGCAAGCTGGAAATCCGCGCGACAAAATCCATGGCGACACAGCGCGACCTGTCGCTGGCCTATTCCCCCGGCGTGGCGGCGCCGGTTCTGGCCATCGCCGACCATCCCAATATGGCCTATGATTATACGGCCAAGGGTAACCTTGTGGCGATCATCACCAATGGCTCAGCCATTCTGGGGCTGGGCAATCTGGGGGCGCTGGCGTCCAAACCGGTGATGGAGGGCAAGGCGGTTCTGTTCAAACGGTTTGCCGATGTGGACGGCATCGACCTTGAGGTGGATACTCAGGATGTGGATGAGTTCATCAATTGCGTCAAACTGCTTGGCCCCACATTCGGCGGCATCAATCTGGAAGACATCAAGGCCCCGGAATGTTTCATCATTGAACAGGCCCTGCGGGAAAAGATGGATATTCCGGTTTTTCACGATGATCAGCATGGCACCGCCATCATCACCGCTGCTGGAATCATCAATGCCATCCATATCACGGACCGGGATATAAAAACTGTCAGGATTGTGGTCAACGGCGCAGGGGCAGCGGCCATCGCCTGTACCGAACTGGTCAAGGCCATGGGCGTCCGCCATGACAATGTGATCATGTGTGACAGCAAAGGCGTGATCTATCAAGGCCGCGAAAAGGGAATGAACCAGTGGAAATCCGCCCATGCGGTGGACACCCCGCACCGCACCCTGAAGGATGCGATTGTTGATGCCGATATTTTTCTGGGCCTGTCGGTAAAGGATGCGGTCAGCCCGGAAATGGTTGAGAGTATGGCCGACAAGCCGATTATTTTTGCCATGGCCAACCCGGACCCGGAGATTACCCCCGAAGCGGTCAAACAGGTGCGCAATGACGCCATCATCGCCACGGGCCGGTCCGATTATCCCAATCAGGTCAATAATGTTCTGGGCTTTCCCTATATTTTCCGGGGCGCATTGGATGTGCGCGCCAGCACCATCAATGACGAGATGAAAATTGCCGCCGCATGGGCCATTGCCCTGCTCGCCCGGGAGGATGTCCCCGACGAGGTGGCAGCGGCCTATACCGGCGGCCATCCAAAATATGGCCCGGAATATATCATCCCTGCCCCCTTTGATCCGCGCCTGATCAGTGCTATCTCACCCGCCGTCGCCGAGGCCGCCATCAAAAGCGGGGTCGCCAAAAGGCCGATCATTGACATGGGTGCCTATCACAAGGAACTGGCGGCGCGGCTCAACCCGACCACCGGCACCCTGCAGATGATCTATGACCAGCTGGGCACTGACCCCAAACGGGTTATCTTTACCGAGGCCGATGAGGAAACCGTTTTGCGGGCGGCGCTCGGCTTTGAACAGAATGGCTATGGCCATGCGGTTCTGATCGGCTATGAGGATAAAATCCGCGACCATCTGGAACATATCGGCCATGACCGCAATGACAGCCTTGAGATTCATCATGGCCGTAGCAGCGACAAAACCGTTAAATATGCCGAATTCCTCTATGAGAAATTACAGCGCATGGGCTATCTCTACCGGGATTGCCTGCGTCTGGTGCGGTCCGACCGCAATGTATTTGGAGCCTGTATGCTGGCGCACGGGGATGCGGATGCCATGGTGACGGGCCATAACCGCCATTATGCCGCCGCGCTGGACAGCATCATGAAAGTGATTGACCCCCTGCCGGACTCCCGAGCCATTGGCCTGTCGATCATCATCAAGGAAGGCCAGACCATCTTTGTCGCCGATACCGCCATTACCGAAATGCCAACACCGGAAGAAACCGCCGAAATTGCCATCAATGCGGCGCGGGCCGTTCGGCATTTTGGTATCGAGCCACGGGTGGCCTTCATGTCCTATACCAATTTTGGCAATCCTAAAGGCGGCATATTAGCCACCACCGCCCGGGCGGCGGTCAGCGTTCTGGACGCGCAGGAAGTTGATTTCGAATATGAGGGCGAGATGCATGCCGGGGTGGCACTGAACCCGGAAATCATGAAATCCTATCCCTTCTGCCGCCTATCAGGCCCAGCCAATGTGCTGATTATGCCGGGGATGCATTCTGCCCATATTTCCACTAAATTATTGCGAGAACTGGGCGGGGGCACGGTGATCGGCCCCATGCTGGTGGGCCTGACCCATTCGGTGCAGGTGATCCCCATGGGATCGTATGCATCCGAGATCATCAATCTGGCCGCGCTCGCCGCCCATAATGTTAATTTACTGAAAAAGGATTAGGCCGTACCCTCAAAAAGATGGGCGCCTCTTTCCCGCAGGCGATCAGTGAGGAGCAGGATCAGTACATCAGTGGTGTTGAATTGCTCATCCACTACCGCGCCGTCGCCAATATAACAGCCCAGAGACGCGTAACCGCGCACCAAAGGGGCCAGTTGGCGTTTGGCCTTGCTCCGATCCATATCCTCCCACTCAACATAATTCATCTGCTGATAGCGTTCCGGCAGGGCAGGAATATTGAACTCATCAGGGGTTTTATATTTATGGTACAGGTAGGATAATGGTAATTCCAGATCGCCCTGAATGACCCCGGCCAGACTGGCACAGCCGAACATACAGCCCACATTATGCCGGACAATATATTTCACGATGGCCCGCCACATAAGCTGAATGATATTATTTGATCGATAGTCTTCACGCACACAGCTCCGCCCCAGCTCCAGCAATTGCCGTCCGGCCATGAGTTCTCTGAAATAAGCCTTATCCATATTGCTCAGATCAAATTCCTGAAAGGAATAGAAATCATGGATACTGTCGATCTTTTCTTCCCGAAGCAAACGGTAGGTGGCAATCACAGAATCCTCACCGCTTTTGGTGGTATCAAAGGCCAGAAGCTGATCACAGATCAAATCAAAATCATCGAAATCCCGTTCCTGCCGGGCGACCTCGGGGCTGGCGCTGGCCTGCATTTCCTCATAGAAAACCTTATAGCGCAATTTCTGGGCCGCGATCACTTCTTCCTCTGTGGCGGCGAGACGGACCTCTATATCCCCGGCGGAGATCAAGACATCCCTTTTTGCACTATCTGGATTATCAGTCATATATCCCGTTCTTCATGTGACAAATGCTTTTTTTATTATCTTATAAATCATCTTAACTTTCGTTCAAGGCTAACCTATAAGAATGATGAAAAATTTACAATGAAAGTATGCAAGGATCATGGCCTCTGCCCCCGTTACCTGCCCCGTTTGCGGGGCCAAAATTCCGGATGCCCTGTCTGTGCAGGACTATATTTGTCCCTTTTGCCATTTTGAACGGCGGACAGCTATTACGGCCCAACAATCTCTTGCCGAGGATATTCCAGAGCGCGTTCAGAATAATCATGTCAATGAAATATCCAATATGACCCTGCCTTTTCAGGATGACCTGAACCAGTATTTCCGGCAAAAATTCCAGAAGCTCGCGCCCGGCGAAACATGGTATCTCTCCGTCCCCGTAAAGCGGCCCTTTCAAAAGACCCCGCCCCTGCCTGGACAGATTAATTTCTTCACCTCAAAAAATATTATGTTTCTGCTGGAACAGCATGGATTCAAAATGACATGGCGGCAAAACCGTTTTGCCTCAATCCTCAAACTTATCGCCCGGCGAGACTAATTCTCTACATGGGCCAGAGTAGTATGGAAATTTTCCAATCTTCTGATCCAAAATAATAATAAAAACCCTGGCACAGCAACAATAGCGGTAATAATAAAAAACCAGAACCAGCCCGTCGCCTG
>JAADFR010000071.1 GCA_013152755.1 Alphaproteobacteria bacterium | reverse complement strand
GGAACCTTTAAAAGTTGGAGGTCGGACCATCCATGATGATCATGCCAAAAAACGGGTATTGACCGTGCCGGAGATATTTACCTTCTCGTCCAATATCGGGGCCTCGCTGATTATCCGGGAAGTAGGTATTGAGCGCCAGAAAACCTATCTTGAGCGGTTCGGCATGTTTGACAAGCCGAATATAGAGCTGACCGGTTTGTCCCGGCCCATCCTGCCCCGCCGGTGGGGAGAGATTCAGTCTATGACGGTTTCTTACGGCCACGGCATTGCGGTGACGCCCTTGCATCTGGTGTCGGGAATAGCCGCTGTGGTCAACGGCGGACGCCTTATTCCTGCCACCTTGGTCAGCCATGATCATGACCAGTCACAGGACGCCTATGATGGGGCAGGCGTGCAGATTATTTCTTCGGATACCAGCCGGAAAATGCGGGATTTGATGCGGCTTGCTGTGGATTATGGTAGCGGCGCCAACGCCCGGGTTGACGGCTACCGTGTGGGCGGCAAAACCGGGACGGCGGAAAAGGTGGTCGATGGCCATTACAGCCGGACAGATAAAATCACATCCTTTGTTGGCGTTTTCCCCATGGATAACCCGAAATATGTGGTTTTTGCCATGCTGGATGAGCCACATGGTACGGAAGATACTTTCTATAAGGCAACGGGCGGCTGGATTGCGGCTCCGGTAGTGGGCAAAGTAATCCGCCGGATTGGCCCCATGCTGGGTGTGGTGCCAGAGGCCGGAATAGAGGAAAGATTTCAGGATTTGATCCTGATCGGTAACAAAAGAAATTAACGCGAACAAGGTTTAAGAAACGGCGCAAAATGAAACTATCTGAACTGCTACAGGATACAGCAACAGACCGTGATGTGAAGATCACAGGCCTGACTGCGGACAGCCGGGCGGTAAAGGCAGGGTTCCTTTTTGCCGCCCTTCCCGGTACGCAAGTAGACGGGGCGAAATTTATCGGTGATGCCATAAAGGCGGGGGCGGCGGCGATCCTGTGCCGTCCGGATGCGGTGCTTGATGATGACAGCGTGATCTGGATTACAGACCCTATTCCGGCGCGGCTGTTCGCCCATATTGCCGGACGTTTTTTTGATCGTAAGCCTGATGTTATCGCGGCGGTAACCGGCACCAACGGCAAGACGTCCGTTGCCTCTTTCACCCGCCAGATTTGGGAATATTTGGGCCATAAGGCCGGAACCGTGGGCACATTGGGTATCAGCGGTCCGGGCATTGAACGAACTACCGGCATGACCACGCCGGACCCGGTAACCCTGCAATCGGCCTTAAGTGATCTTTGCGATGCGGGCGCGAGCCATGTGGTATTTGAGGCGTCAAGCCACGGGCTGGCCCAATATCGTTTGGACGGTATCAATGTGTCGGCGGCGGCTTTTACCAACCTGACCCGCGATCATTTTGACTATCACGGCAGTCAGGAAAATTACTATTACGCCAAGGCCCGCCTGTTTGGCGAGGTCATGAAGCCGGGCAGTGTGGCCGTCCTCAACGCGGATTGTCCGCTGGTGATGGAGGTGGCCGATATATGCTGGGCCAGAGGTCACCGGGTGATCACGGTTGGCCATCATACAGGCGATATTCGTCTGCTCCGCCAGCGCAGCAATGACACGGGGCAGGAGCTTACTATAAGCTATGGTCCGGAAATCTATGATTTAACCTTACCGCTGACCGGATCGTTTCAGGCCATGAATGCCCTGATGGCGGCGGGTCTTGTCATCGGCAGTGGCGGCGATGTGGCCCGGACTTTCAAGGCCCTGTCCTACCTCAAAGCGGTGCCGGGCCGGATGGAGCAGGCGGGACGCCATGCTTCCGGGGCCAGAATTTACGTGGATTATGCCCATACGCCTGATGCTTTGGAGGTTGTCCTGAAAGCTATCCGGCCCCATACCCGGAACAGGCTGTCGGTGGTTTTTGGCTGCGGCGGCGACCGGGACAAGGGCAAGCGCACCATCATGGGCAGGATTGCCACCGAATATGCCGACCGGGTTTATGTGACCGACGATAACCCGCGCACAGAGGATGCGGCCCAAATCCGGGCCGAGATCATGGCCGGGTGCCGGGGAGCCACAGAAATTGCCGACCGGGCTGAGGCCATTCGCGCGGCGGTGAATATGCTGGATAAGGGTGATATTCTGCTGGTGGCGGGTAAGGGCCATGAGCAGGGACAGATTATCGGTGATGTTATCCGGCCTTTTGATGACAGGTCTGAAATCCGTTCCGCTCTGACGGCACAATCCTGTGATTTGCCAGAGGGGAGGCGGGCATGAGTATGACACCATTGTGGACAGCATCGGAAATCGCCCGGATATTCGCCGTGGATATGGATGGCCCGTGGCAGTGTCAGGGTATTTCCATCGACAGCCGGAGTGTTATGGACGGCGATCTTTTCTTCGCTCTGATCGGCCCTAATTCGGACGGGCATGATTATGTGAAAATGGCCATAGCCAAGGGCGCCGTTGCTGCCGTGGTCAGCAAGCCAGTGGCGGGACTTGATCCCAAACTACTGATTATGGTGCCCGATGTGAAGGCCGCCCTGGATGATCTGGGCCGGGCGGGCCGTACCCGGGCGCAGGTGCCTATCATCGCCATCACCGGAAGTGTGGGCAAGACCGGCACCAAGGAGGCCCTGAAAAATGCCCTGAATCATAACCGGAAAGTTCATGCCAGCGTGCTGAGCTATAACAATGACATCGGGGTTCCCTTGTCATTGGCGCGCATGCCCCGGGATGCGGATTACGGTATATTCGAGCTCGGTATGAATCATGCGGGCGAGCTGACACCATTGTCCAAAATGGTTCGGCCCCATGTGGTGATGATCACCACCGTGGAATTGGCCCATAGTGAATTTTTCAAGGATGTGGCGGCCATCGCCGATGCCAAGGCGGAAATTTTTGACGGCCTGGAGCCGGGCGGTACGGTGATCCTTAACCGGGACAATGGGCAATATGGCCGTCTGCGGGATAGGGCCGTGGCTCTTGGCATTGACAAGATCATTTCCTTTGGCTCCGATGAGGCGGCTGATGTGCATATTCTGCGGCAGGTGTTTCATAATACCTGCAGCTGTGTCATCGCCCGGGTCTTGGGTCATGTTATGACTTTCAAGGTGGGGATGCTGGGCCATCACTGGGTTATGAACAGTCTGGCTATTCTGGCGGCCGTGGGAGCGGTCGGCGGCGATATTGGGCTTGCGGGGCTGGGGCTTGCGCATATGAAACCGCTGAAGGGGCGCGGTCGGCGGCATCAGATCTTTCTGGATATGTCCGGGGAGGCCTCAATCCTGCTGATAGATGAAAGCTATAACGCCAATCCGGCGTCCATGCGCGCGGCGCTGGAGACTTTGGAACAGACCTCAAAGCAAACGCGGGCAAGACGGATTGCGGTATTGGGCGATATGGCGGAGTTGGGCGACAAAAGCGCGGATTTGCACGGCGCGTTGGCTGAGGTAATCAAGGATAATAATATTGACCGGGTCTATACGGTTGGTCCTCATATGAGGAAACTGTTTGAACGTCTGCCAGAATTTCGGCGCGGGGGCCATTTTGAGGGTCGCCGAGCGCTGGAAATGAAACTGATGCAGGATTTGCGGGCCGGGGACATTGTGATGGTCAAAGGCTCAAACGCAAGCGGCATGAATAAAGTTGTAGAAAAAATACAGGATATGGAAGCCACGGATGTGAAGCAGGCCATATGAGGGACAAGACCAGATGCTATATCATTTTTTATATCCGTTAAGCGATGATTACGGAATATTCAACCTGTTCAGATATCTGACCTTTCGGGCGGGCGGGGCCTTGATGACGGCCTTTCTAATCAGCTTTCTCTGTGGCCCTTCGGTCATCGGAATGCTGAAAAAGAAACAGAAAATGGGCCAACCCATCCGGCTGGACGGGCCGGAAGGCCATCTGTTGACCAAACAGGGTACACCGACCATGGGCGGTTTCCTGATTTTATTGGGTATGTCGGTGGGCACCCTGCTGTGGACAGATTTAACCAATCAATATGTTTGGGCCTGTTTGGTGGTGACCACAGGCTTTGGCCTGATCGGTTTTCTGGATGATTATCATAAAATCACAAAGTCCAGCTCGGACGGGGTGTCGGGGCGTATGAAGCTGCTCATGGAAATTATCGTGTCGGCTATCGCGGTGTTGATCATCATGGATAAAGCGGGGGACGGGATAAATACGCAGCTCGCCCTGCCGTTATTCAAGAATGCCCTGATTGATCTGGGCTGGTTTATGGTGCCCTTTGCTATCTTCGTTTTGGTGGGGGCCTCCAACAGCGTGAACCTGACCGATGGTCTGGACGGACTGGCGATCATGCCGGTGATTATCGCCTGCGGCACCTTTGCCCTGATAGCCTATCTGGTAGGCAACACCGTTTTTGCGAATTATCTTCAGGTAACCTATGTGGCCGGAGCGGGGGAGCTTGCGGTATTCTGCGCGGCCATCATTGGCGCGGGCCTTGGCTTCCTGTGGTACAACGCGCCGCCGGCTATGATATTCATGGGCGATACGGGCAGTCTGGCCTTGGGCGGGGCGCTGGGTGTGGTCAGCGTGGTTACCAAGCATGAAATTGTACTGGGCATTGTTGGCGGGTTGTTTGTTCTGGAAACTGTATCTGTGATTGTACAGGTGGTGTCCTTCAAGCTAACCGGAAAGCGGGTGTTCCGCATGGCGCCCATTCATCATCATTATGAGAAAAAAGGCTGGGCCGAACCAACCATTGTTATTCGTTTCTGGATCATTGCCGTTTTATTGGCACTGGTCGGGCTTGCCACATTGAAGTTAAGATAGGGCGGATTGATGACAGTATTTTCAAGAACCGATACCAGTCTGCTTAGTAATTGGTGGTGGACCGTGGACCGCCGTCTGTTGATGTGTCTTGCGGCTTTAATTGGGTTTGGCATTGTGATGACCTTCAGCGCAAGCCCGGCCATTGCCGATAAGCTGGAGCTGGACAGCTTTCATTTTGTCAAACGGCAATTGTTTTTTCTGTCTCTGGCCTTGGTCACTATGTTCGGGGTGTCTTTACTGCCCATCGCATGGGTCCGGCGTTTTGGGGTTCTCCTGTTTGTGGCCTGCCTTTTTCTGTTGGCCCTCACCTTGGCCATCGCACCGGAGGCCAAGGGTGCGCGCCGCTGGTTGCGCATCGGTAGCTTCACCCTGCAAGCATCAGAGTTTATGAAACCGGCCTTTATCATCTTTTCGGCCTGGATATTTTCAGAGGTCCATAAATCGCCCGGCTTCAAAGGCTGGACCATTGCCATCCTGTCTTATGTGATCGTGGCGGCCTTTTTGATTGCCCAGCCTGATTTTGGTCAGACGGTCTTGATTACCATGATCTGGGCGGCGCAGTTCTTCATGGCGGGTCTGCCTATGATATGGGTGCTGGGCCTTGGTGGGTTGGGTATGGGCGGGATTTTTCTGGCCTATTTCCTGATCCCCCATGTGACGGACCGTATTGACCGGTTTATTTACCCGGAACTTAACGATACCTTTCAGGTGGATACGGCCATGAATGCCTTTCGCAGTGGCGGGCTGTTTGGCCGGGGGCCGGGTGAGGGGGCGGTGAAGAAAATTCTGCCCGATGCCCATACGGATTTCATCTTTGCGGTCACGGGCGAGGAATTTGGCATGATCCTGTGTCTGGCCCTGATTGGTATTTTTGCCCTTATCGTTATTCGCGGGTTGATTAATCTGATGAAGGAAACTGACCTGTTTGTGTTTCTGGCCACCGCCGGGTTGCTCATGGAGTTTGGCTTGCAGGCCTTGATTAATCTGGGGGTTAACCTGTCAATCCTGCCCAGCAAAGGCATGACCTTGCCGTTCATCAGTTACGGCGGTTCATCCATGCTGTCGCTGGCCATCGGCATGGGCATGGTGCTGGCCCTGACCCGAAGCGGCGGACGGGATAATCTGGAAAATCTGAATTCCGCATGGAGACAGCTATGAAGCGGCGGCG
>JAADFR010000070.1 GCA_013152755.1 Alphaproteobacteria bacterium | reverse complement strand
GGTCTTTTTCCTCGGCAAAGTCATAGCTCACACAAATCTGGCACGCCTTATCGATCATATCCTGAAAATTTGTCGCATCCTTGGTATGAACGCAGTTCAGCCCCCATACAAGGGTCAGACGCCGCGCCGTATTCTGATTGGGGGTCAGCACCAGCAATGGCGTCTTTGGCCGCTCCCGCGAGGCTCTGATGGCTGTAGAGCCTGACGTGGTATAGGTCACAATCACCGCCGCTTCCAATGTGGCCGCGACTTGCTTGGCCGCCGCACTCAGAGCATCAGCGGAGGTCGGCTCGCGCCGGGTTTCTTCCCTGTCCTGACTTCGGCGATAGCTTGGCTCCCGCTCCACGGTTCTTGCGATACGGTCCATATAGCTGACCGCCTCCACCGGATATTCCCCGGCAGCAGATTCAGCGGACAGCATGATGGCATCGGTGCCGTCAAAAACCGCATTGGCCACGTCGGAAACCTCGGCGCGGGTTGGCACCGGGCTGGTGATCATGCTTTCCAGCATCTGGGTCGCGACAACCACCGCCTTACCCGCCCGGCGAGCGTGGCGAATGATTTTCTTCTGTTTGGCCGGAACTTCTTCCATGGGCATTTCAACGCCCATATCGCCGCGCGCCACCATCACCGCATCAGACAGGGCAATGATCTCGTCAAGGGCATAGAGTGCCGCCGGCTTTTCAAGTTTCGCCAGAACCTTTGCCTGATCACCGATAATGTCTCTGGCCTCCTGCACATCTTCCGGCCGCTGAACAAAGGACAGGGCCACCCAGTCAACGCCAAGGTTCAACACAAAATCCAGATCTTTCTTGTCTTTTGTGGTCAGGGCCATCATGGGCAGGATGGCACCCGGCACATTAACGCCCTTACGGTTGGATATGGGGCCGCCAACTGTGACCGTCGTCGTGATTTTCTCGTCCTCTACTTTTGTAATTTCAAGTCTGATCTTGCCATCATCCAGCAGAAGGTCCGTCCCCTTCTCCACCGCCTGATAAATTTCAGGATGGGGCAGCCGCACCCGGCTTACATCGCCCGGCTTGTCCTGCATATCAAGGATAAATTCTTCACCGGCAACAAGCTTTACCTTATCATCCGCAAACACGCCAACCCGCAATTTTGGTCCCTGAAGGTCAGCCAGAATACCAATGGCGCGGCCTGTCTCGGCTTCTACTTCGCGAATGGCCGAATGAATTTTGCTAATGTCACCATGGGTACCGTGGCTCATATTCAGCCGAAAAACATCTGCCCCGGCCTGCGATAACTTTTTAATGGTAGCCGCATCCGCGCTGGAGGGGCCGAGGGTGGCAATGATTCTGGTGCAACGTTGACGATGCATATGTATTTTTTCCAATGCTGTAATATGATTATTATTATGTAAAACGCTTTTCTATCATATTAACTTACCCTCGTGAATATAATATTACAGTCCCGTTTTAAAGAAAGCACTGGAGGCCTGATACAGGCTGTACAGGTCGACTTTTGAACTGATGGAATAGGGCGTGTGAATGGACAGGACCGGCACCCCGAAATCGATGACCTCCATATCCTGACGGGAAAATTCACCGCCAATGGTCCCCCCACCTGCAACCCCAACCTTATAGGTCGTGGTCTGCCACGGCACCTTGGCCTTATCCAGATAATTCCGGGTCCAGGCGATGTATTCTGAATTGGCCGTATTGCCCTGCCCGTATAGCTTGATATTCACGCCGTAGCCCAGCTTTGGCGCATTGCCGCCCTCCCATGCTCCCGGGTTTTTCGGATTAATGCCCGGATTAACATCAATGGATACCATCTTTGAATTGCGCAGGGTTTGTTTCAGAGCCACCTCACGATAATCCGTCCCCAATTTACGGCTGAGCAATCCGGCGACAAAACTTGAGAAATAGGCAGATTTAGCCCCGGTATTATTCCGGTTGCCCACTTCCTCATTATCCACAAGATAAGCCATGGCGGTTTTTTGTGGGACTTTTAACCCGGAAATGGCCCGCATGGCCGCATAACCTGCGAGCCTGTCATCCTGACCGTAAGCCGCAATCAATCCCCGGTCAAACCCAAGGTCGCGGGGCGCATAGGCCGGCACCAGCGCCAGTTCCGCCGAAACAAGGTCTGCCCGGGATATGCCATATGTAGCTTTCAGGTAAGCCATAACCCTTGCCCCCACATTTTTCCCAGTGGCCATATTCGGAATATGGCCAACAATGGGATCAAGGTCTTCTTTCTTGATAATCGCCTTGACCTTTTTATCGCCGTAGCCCCGGTCCGTATGGGGCGACAGGTCGGCTATGACAAACACTGGGTCATCAGGATTAAGCCCCACGTTAATGTCCACCGTTGTACCGTCTTTCTTGTCCACCCGTCCCATAAGTGCCAGCGGGATATTGGTCCATTGATAACTCTTGATACCGCCATGAAAATTGGTTTGGAACAAAGCAAATTCACCACTGCTATACAGGGGGCGGCCTTTGAGTTCCAATCGCGGCGAATCAATATGCGCGCCAATCACATTGATCCCCTCGTCCAACGGAGCTTTACCAATCACGATAAAAGAGATGGCGCGGTCCCGGTTCACCTCATAATAACGGGCACCCGCTGTCATGGGCGAATTGCTTTTCAGTGGCTTGAAGTTATATTTTCCGGCGAATTTTATCGCCTCCTCAACAAAGGATAATTCTGTCCGGGCCTTGGCAATAAAAGCCTTATAGTCATCTGCAAAGGCAAATAGCCTATTCATAGCTTTACTGTCCTGTCCCACCCATGAGGATTTACAGTTCAGATCATCCTGACATGCCGTCTGTGCCATGCTCAAGCCTGTCATCTGACCAAGCCCGATCATAACGACCAAAGCGCCTTTAAAACCCTTAAACTTCATAAAAAACTCCCAATCCATGTTGCTTTTTCTCGCTTAATACATAAATTATGCACAATATGATCATAAGACAAGGCAAAAGGGCCAGAATGCCATCAACAGGAGAGATTAAATGGACAACCAAACCCGCATAGAAATTGAAGCCGCCGCTTTCAGGAGACTTTTGTCTCACCTGTCAAAACGAACCGATGCTCAGAATATTGACCTTATGGGCCTTTCAGGCTTTTGCCGGAATTGCCTGTCCAACTGGTATCAGGAAGCCGCCGCAGACAAAGGCATTGCACTTGAAAAGGCAGAAGCCCGTGAGATCATCTATGGTATGCCCTACGCACAATGGGTGGAAAAATACCAGACCAAGGCCACAGAGGAACAGATGCAACGGATGGAAGACAGCCTGAAAAAGAACGAAAAAATGTAAATATTTTATTTCCGGTTGCCAACACCAAGGGAGCTGGATATTGTGCGTCTTTATTTTATTCAGGAGCAGAATTTATGAGTGATGTGGGTGGTATTGCACAGGATGTATTACGGTCTTTCGTGGAACGTATTGAACGGTTGGAAGAAGAAAAGAAGAATCTGGCCGATGACATAAAGGACGTCTATTCAGAAGCCAAATCATCCGGGTTTGATGTGAAAATCCTGCGTCAAATCGTCCGTATGCGCAAAATGGAAGATCACGAACGGCAGGAGCAGGAAGCCCTCGTCGACCTCTATGCCCATGCTTTAGGCATGCTTCGCGGTTAATGTTTTGCATGAGAGCTAACAAATAAGATTTTGTTTTATTTATTAGTTCTCATTTTTATTTATGGCATCAACGATTTTCTGGGTCCGCGCATCTGAACGTGCGCCATGAACCACGATAATCGCGTGCAAAATGGTGATCCCCCAAAGTATAAAGCCGCCAAGAATCACGAATATTATGCCTAAAATCCAGAATATGGCGTTAAAGATCGCCTGAAATATTTTACCCTCAATAAGCAGGGCGAGTGGGGGAATAAGTATAGCCACAAGGTAAATCACGAAAAACGCCTCCAAAGTTATTATTTGGCGACAGTGTGGCAAATATGGTCACAAAATTAAAGTGTTTTTCTCATACCCCTTAAATTCAATGTTTGATCCCGGACATGCGGGCATTGTAAATAATATGGGACGCATGAAGCGAGGCAACGACCCACAGCATCATACCTGTCATGCCAGGGGTCAGAATAGCATAGGTCCACAAAAGTGCATTAAACGCCGCATAAACGATCTTGCCATATAATAAGATTGCCAGCGGCGGTATGAAAACGCCAAGTAAATACAACAACATTCCGGTTGCCCTCTCTTTGTTTAAAAAAGACAGTAACAGGCATCACTTCATTTTCGGTAAAAAATAGGAAAGACTTTATCTAATCCAGTTTATATTCCGAGACCTTACGATACAGCGTAGAACGGCCAACCCCAAGGCGGCGGGCAATATCAGACATATGTCCGTTGTATTTTTGCAAGGCATAGGCAATCATATCCCGTTCCACATCCTGTAAAGTCCGCACATCACCGCCCTCATCAAGGGCAGATAATATAGGGCCATTGTTTGTATTATTTACAGGTTCAACGCCTTCCCCGACTGTTGCACTTGTATTTGCCGATATTTGCGGGAAGCCATCTGGCGTTATTTCCGCATTATCCGATAGGATAATAGCCCGAAACAAAGCATTTTCCAACTGTCGCACATTCCCCGGCCAGTCGCAGGATATGAGCAATTCCAGACTGTCCGGTGATATATTCTTCGCCGGATAACCTTCTGAGGTACAGATGTTTTCAATCATATAGGCCGCCAGATGACCAATATCCTCTCTTCGTTCTCTGAGCGGTGGCAAATGGATGGGAAAAAGGTTAAGGCGGTAAAACAGGTCTTCCCTGAAACCGCCGGTCTTGACCATTTGAGCAAGATTTCTGTTGGTGGCAGAGATAAGACGCACATCCACTGCGACAGGCTCACGTCCGCCAACGGTGTCGACCTCTCCCTCCTGTAGTACCCGCAACAGTTTCACCTGTATATCAAGGGGCAGTTCCCCAACTTCATCCAGAAACAGCGTGCCGCCATCTGCCTCAACAAATTTACCTGAATGTTTATCCATAGCCCCGGTAAAGGCTCCCTTTTCATGGCCAAACAAAATGGATTCAACAAGGTTTTTTGGAATGGCGCCGCAATTGACCACCACAAAGGCTTTGTCTTTGCGGTCACTTTCCCCCTGTATGGCTCTGGCGAACACTTCTTTGCCAACCCCGCTTTCCCCCTCCAGTAAAATCGGAACATTTGATCCGGCGCCTTTTCTGGCCAACTCAACCGCCCTTTTCATGGCATCGCTGGTCCCGACAAGATCATCAAAGCTCAGCCGTACCACCGATTGACTGTTTGGTTTCATGAGCTTCCCGGAAAGATCGCGTGTACGCAAAGCATTGCTGACAGATGACCTCAGACGGCTTAAATCAATGGGCTTGCTGATAAAATCAACAGCCCCGCCGCGCATGGCCGCAACCGCATTATCGATACTGCTATGCCCGGTAAGCACAATGACCGGCAGACCGGGAAGTGTTCTTTTGATATGGGCCAGAACTTCACTGCCGCCAATGTCCCCGATGACCATATCCAGAAGCACAAGATCAAAACGGTTCGCCCCTTCCCCAAATAACATATCAAGGGCCATATGACCGCTAATGGCCTCTTCAACCTCATAGCCCGCCTTTTTCAAGGCGATGCTAATTGCCTGTCTCTGATTTCGGTCATCTTCTACAATCAGAACCAACTTTGTCATTGCACTTCTTCACGTAATTAATAATACTGTTTCCTGTCGGGAGGCGCAGGAAGAAAACTCACTGTTAATTATTATCTACAGAAAAAAGATAAAAAAATTACTAACGTTGTATCGTTTTGATACAGAAATATATTCAGGAAATTATGACAAAAACTGTCTCTCTTAACCTATCTCATTTACCAAATTGGACTCTCTCTGACCTCTATTCTTCTATGGAGTGTGCGGCTTTAAAGGAGGACTTTGAGAATCTGGATAATAGCGCCCGTGATTTTGTCCAGAATTATAAAGGTAAATTACCAGGGTTAGAGCCCGGCGAAATTCTACAGGCTGTCAGTGATTATGAATCCATGGAAGGCATCATGGGGCGAATCATGAGCTATGCCGGACTTCTTCATGCGGGCGATCTTATGGATGTGGAAATCTCGAAATTCTACCAATCCTGTCATGAGGCATTGACCAAAATCAACACACAGATTCTTTTCTTTACGCTGGAAATTAATAGAATTGAGGAAGAACAGATTAATCAATGGCTGGGGTCTTCTACTGAACTGGCCCGCTATCGCCCGTGGTTTGATAGCATCCGCCAGTATCGTCCCCATCAGTTAGAGGACAAGCTGGAGGAACTGTTTCTGGACAAGGCCATATCAGGCCGCGCCGCATGGGTGCGCCTGTTCGATGAAACCATGGCGAACCTGAAATTTGATTATCTTGACCCCAGCGCAGACAAACCTGTGTCTATCGGCACGGAACAGGCATTGGACCATTTATCTGACCCGGATGAGGGTAAGCGAAAGGCGGCGGCAGACTGTCTGTCTAAAACTTTTAAGAATAATATCCGTCTGTTCACTCATATCACCAACAGTCTGGCCAAGGATAAGGAAATTGAGGACCGCTGGCGTCATTTCAAAACGCCTGATTGTGCCCGCCATTTATCAAATCAACTGGAAAAGCCGGTTGTTGATGCGCTGGTCAGTGCCGTAAAGGCCGCCTACCCCGCCCTTTCCCACCGTTATTATCGCCTGAAGGCTGAATGGTTTGGCAAAGACAAATTGGATTGGTGGGACCGTAATGCCCCCCTGCCAAACAGTGATAATGCCCTATACCAATGGCCGGAGGCGCGGGACATTGTTTTGCAGGCTTACGAGAAATTCTCCCCGGAAATGGCAAAGATTGGTCAAAGGTTCTTTGACAATGACTGGATTGATGCGCCGGTACGGGATGGCAAATCGCCCGGCGCCTTTGCTCACCCGACAGTACCGGATGTTCATCCCTATCTATTATTAAATTATCTGGGCAAAACCCGTGATGTCATGACTTTGGCCCATGAGCTGGGGCACGGCGTTCATCAAATACTGGCTGGGCCGCAGGGCGTATTGCTGTCTGATACACCGCTGACACTGGCGGAAACGGCAAGCGTTTTTGGCGAAATGCTCACCTTCCGGTCGTTACTGTCCAGAGAAGAAAACCCGCAAAAAAGAAAAAACATGATTGCCGCCAAGGTTGAGGACATGCTTAATACGGTTGTCCGGCAAATTGCTTTTTACGATTTTGAGACAAGAGTGCATGAGGCCCGCAAAACGGGGGAGCTTTCCGCCGATGACCTGGGCGATATATGGATGGCGGTTCAGCGTGAAAGTCTGGGCGATGCCATTCAACTTGATGACAGCTACCGGACCTTCTGGTGTTATATCCCCCATTTCATTCATTCACCTTTTTACGTTTATGCCTATGCATTTGGCGATTGTCTGGTAAACTCGCTTTATGCTGTTTATGAGAAAAAACCTGAAGGTTTCCAGGATAAATATTTTGATATGCTGCGCGCCGGTGGTAGTCTGCGCCATGGGGAGCTATTAAAGCCCTTTGGGCTTGATGCCGGAAATCCCGAATTCTGGTCGGAGGGGTTGAATATGATTAGCACTTTAATTGATGAAATTGAAAAATAATATCAGAAGGAGTCCCTATGAAACTTGCCATACCCAAAGAACGCCGAGCGCATGAGCGGCGCGTTGCCGCATCGCCGGACACGGTAAAGAAGCTCATATCGCTAGGGTTCGATGTGGTCGTTGAAAAAGATGCCGGTCTGTTTAGCAGTATCCCGGATAGCGATTTTGCCGCCGCCGGTGCGAAAATTGCCGCTGATGCCGCCGAGACCTACGCTGATGCGGATGTGATCTTTAAAGTTCAACGTCCCCTTCATGCCGCCGAAAAAGATAATGCAGGTGGTATCGATGAAATGTCATTGATCAAGCCCGGCGCGATATTGATTGCGATTCTGTCCCCCTTCACGGACGGGGCCATGGTCGATGCCTATGCCAAGGGCAATATTACGACCTTTGCCATGGAATTCATGCCGCGCATCACCCGCGCCCAAAGCATGGATGTTCTGTCGTCCCAGTCCAACCTGGCGGGCTATACGGCGGTCATTGATGCGGCAGCGGAATTTTCCCGTGCCTTTCCCATGATGATGACGGCGGCGGGTACTGTTGCACCGGCCAAGGTTATGGTCATGGGGTGCGGCGTTGCCGGATTGCAGGCCATTGCCACCGCAAAGCGGCTCGGCGCGGTTGTCTCTGCCACGGACGTGCGAGCCGTAGCCAAGGAGCAGGTGGAAAGCCTGGGCGGTAAATTCGTCATGGTCGAAAGTGACGAGACCGGCGAAACCGAAGGCGGGTATGCCAAGGAAATGAGCGATGACTATAAGGCCAAGCAAGCGGCCCTGATCGCCAAAACCCTGGCCAAGCAGGATATTGCTATCACCACGGCCCTGATCCCGGGCCGTCCCGCGCCGGTTCTGATCACCCGCGAGATGGTCCATAGCATGAAACCGGGCTCCGTTATCATTGATCTGGCGGTGGAAAGCGGCGGTAACTGCGAGCTTTCTCAAGCCGGAAAAGTGGTTCTGGAAAATGGTGTGAAAATTGTTGGTCATTATAATGTGCCCAGCCGGACAGCCGCCGATGCCAGTGCGCTTTACGCCAGAAACCTGCTGAACTTCATCACCCCGCAAATGGATACGGAAAGTAAATCCCTGAATATAGATTGGGAGGATGAGGTGATTACCGGCACCCTGCTCACCCATGACGGGGCCATTGTTCATGAACGCCTAAAAGGAGGAAAGTAAGATGGATTTAACCCAACAAGTTGCTGACACCGCCCTGCATGCGGCCACGGTCAGCCCCTTTTTATCCCAGCTCTCTTTGTTCGTTCTGGCGATTTTTGTCGGCTATTATGTGGTCTGGAGTGTTACCCCGGCCCTGCATACGCCGCTTATGGCCGTGACCAACGCCATTTCATCGGTGATCATAGTTGGCGCCCTTGTGGCCGCTGGTCCCGCTGACATGAGCATCGCCAAAATTCTCGGCATCATTGCCATTGGCATGGCGTCGGTGAATATCTTTGGCGGGTTCGCCGTCACCCAGCGCATGCTCAGCATGTACAAGAAAAAGAAATAGGGAGCGTATATTATGTCACTTGAAAATATAGCTGATTTAACAGCTCTCGCTTATTTGGTTGCTGGCGTGTTGTTCATCATGGCCCTGCGCGGTCTTTCATCGCCGGAAAGTTCTCTCAAAGGCAATATGTATGGCATGGTAGGCATGGTCATTGCCATCGTCACCACCCTGCTGAACCCGGCCATCGTATCCTATGAATGGATTGCCATTGCGGTTGCGGTTGGCGGCGGTATCGGAATCATGACTGCCCTGCGCATTCCCATGACCTCCATGCCGCAGCTTGTCGCCGCCTTTCACTCTCTGGTGGGTATGGCGGCAGTGCTTGTGGCGGCGGCGGCTTTTCTGGACCCGTCAGGCTTTGGCATCACCGATGCCCTCGGCGAAATCTATGCTGCAAGCCGGGTTGAAATGAGCCTTGGCGCGGCCATCGGGGCCATCACCTTCTCCGGCTCTGTCATTGCCTTTGCCAAGCTGAACGGCAATATGTCCGGCGCGCCAATCATGCTGCCGGGCCGTCATCTTATCAATGCGACCTTGTTACTGTCCATCATCGGCCTGATTGCCGCCTTTGCCCTGAGCAATGGCGCGGCGTCCGGTGGCGGCGACCTGATGTGGTGGATCATCGGGCTTAGCTTTCTGATCGGGTTTCTGATCATCATCCCCATTGGCGGCGCGGATATGCCGGTCGTAGTTAGCATGCTCAACAGCTATTCTGGCTGGGCGGCGGCGGGCATTGGCTTTACCCTGCATAATAACGCGCTTATCGTGACCGGCGCGCTTGTGGGCTCATCCGGTGCCATCCTGAGCTATATTATGTGCAAGGCCATGAACCGGTCGTTTATCAGCGTGATACTTGGCGGCTTTGGCGGCGCTGATGCCGTAGCAGGCAGTGGTGAAGAGGAAACCCGGCCTGTGAAGCGGGGCTCCGCCGAGGATGCGGCCTTCATCATGAAGAATGCCGGGTCCGTCATTATCGTGCCCGGGTACGGCATGGCCGTGGCGCAGGCCCAGCATGCTCTGCGAGAAATGGTGGATATGCTCAAAGCCGAAGGGGTGAAGGTCTCCTATGCCATTCATCCGGTGGCGGGACGCATGCCGGGCCATATGAATGTATTGCTGGCCGAGGCCAATGTGCCTTATGACGAGGTATTTGAGCTGGAAGACATCAATAACGAGTTTGCTCAGGCCGATGTTGCCTTTGTCATCGGGGCCAATGATGTGACCAACCCGGCGGCCAAGACGGACAAGGCAAGCCCCATCTACGGCATGCCGGTTCTGGATGTGGAAAAGGCGCAAACTGTTCTGTTCGTCAAACGCGGCATGGCGTCCGGCTATGCGGGCGTGCAAAACGAATTGTTCTTCCGGGACAACACCATGATGCTATTCTCCGACGCCAAAAAAATGGTCGATAATATCGTCAAGGCACTTTAATTCTTGAAGTTTTCATTGAATAGGCGGTTCAGGAAATTGAACCGCCTATTCTAATGTACTAGAAGGTTTGTACTATATCATCCTGTTCGTTTTTCGACTATCATCCTCGCAGGAATCCTCTATTTTAAGTGCTGTAAGATGAAAGAAACGACAATGAATGGTCGATCTATTCAGCCCCTGTCACATCAAATATTGGCAGAGCAGCTTAACCTGATTTCTCAGCAAATCAAAATTATCCTGATCATTGTTTTTGTCCTATCCTCCCTTGCCATATTTGCATTTTGGACTGTCGTCCCCCATGAAATTCTTGTGACCTGGTTTGCACTTGTTAATTTCCCGTCACTGATGCGGCTTGTTCTTTTCTATGCCCAGAAGAAATATTCCATAGAATTAAGACTGTTGGGGGTTTTAAATATCCTGCTCGCGGCATGGTCCGGGACGGCATGGGGGGCTGTGGGTTATTTCTTTCCCCTTTACGGTGATGCGGCCATGTTACAATTTATTACCGTGGCCCTGTTTGGTTTGACGTCTGGGTCCGTATCGGGATTATCCTCATTTTCACCGACCTATTTTGCTTTTTCCATTCCGGTCATGACCACATTGGCCTATCGGCATTACAGCATTGGTGGCGATGTAAATATCTCGATCAGCATATTCTGCATAATATTCCTGATTATCAATCTGGCTTTCAGCCTTATCCTTCAGAAATCTTTTTTGCAGTCAATTCGCCTGCGATTTGAAAATACTGATCTGGTCAGAAATCTACGGCTGGAAAAGGATAAGGCTATTTCCGCCAGTGAGGCCAAATCATCCTTTCTGGCCGCCACAAGCCATGATTTACGCCAACCTCTTCATGCTATGGGTTTCTTCATTGAATCTCTGGAAAAACTCTTGACCAGCCCGGGGCAATTGCATTTATTGCAAAAGATAGAACACACATCCAATAATTTACGCGGACAACTTAATGATCTGCTTGATATTTCAAAAATTGATGCGGGGATCATAAAACCTCATGTTATCCCGTTGTCTTTAAATGATATTTTTAACAGCCTGCAACGCACGCACGCCCCAATGGCCAATGAAAAAAATATCACGTTTAACATATTACCCGTTTCCTGGATCATCGAAAGTGATGCCCATATGATTGACCGGGTTCTCAATAACCTGGTAAGCAATGCCATTCGCTATACGGACAACGGGGGCAAGGTGCTCCTCGGATGCCGCAAAAAAGGCGATGAACTGCGCATTGAGGTTCATGATACGGGCATAGGCATTCCAAGCCATTTAACCGACAATATTTTTACGGAATATTACCAGATTGATAATCCCGAACGTGACCAGAATAAAGGTCTTGGGCTGGGGTTATCCATCGTCAAGGGCATGTGTGAGCTTCTTGGTTACAATATTGAAGTTCATTCCATCATTGGCAAAGGAACCAGTTTTTACCTGACCGTCCCCCTGTCCAACAGACTGCCCGTATTGGCAAGAGACAGTACGCAACAAATTAACATGACCATGAAAACCGGAAATATTATCCTGATTGATGATGAAAGCGATACGCTGGATGCCATGTCTCACCTCATTGGCAACTGGGGCCATATGGTGCTGTCCTTCAGTGCGGAGGGTGAAGCGTTAAATTATTTGAACGAACATGACTTCATGCCCGATATGATCATCACAGACTTTAGGTTACGGGAAAGACGCACCGGTACGCAAGCCATCACTGCCATTAACAGCTATCTGAACAAAGACATCCCGGCCATTATTATCACCGGCGATACGGCCCGCGACCGTATGTTGCAGGCACAGGAAAGCGGCCATGTTTTACTGCATAAACCAATCCTGCCCGCAAAATTAAAGGCTGTTATCAACCATACGTTGCTTGAAACGGATCAGATTCACTAGGGTCTGACCCTAACTAAAAAGATCCAGAAGACTTCCGGATATCTGGCTGCCCTTTTCTGGTGCTGAGCCCGTTGTGTAGGCCGCCTGAGCAGAAAGTGCCGAAGTCTTACTGTCGCCTTCACCGTCCTCTTTGCCGGAAAGTCTATCACGGGATTTGACGGTCAGTTCAGCCTGTGCATCAGCCCGTATGCTTGTGGCAAGGGCGGCAACTTTTCTGTCCTGACCGGATGGTTTTGCCGGTGCCAGTGCCGCTGATGCGACAATGTTCATCTTGGAAATTGTTGCGGCCGGATCTCCCTCTACCGGGGCAATATCAATGGGGACTTCACCGCTGACCGCGTAACGTCTGCCGTCCGGCCCCACCGTATAACCAAAAGAAGCTGAGCCTGCGAATTGTCCACCCGCATTTTTATGGGCCTGCTCATGAGCGCGGACTTCACGGTCCGTTTTTTTAAGCTGATCAACTTGTTTCTTTTGCTCCTCGGTTAATTCTCCGAGCCGTCCTGCATCACCACTCTCCGGGCCTTTTGGTTGCACAGAATCCGCACCCCGCGCGGCCAAAGGAATGGCCGGCGGTCGAAAACTTTGCACAAGAGAACCAGAAATAGCGGAAATCATTCCGTGTCCTTTTTCAACCCAATTCAACCTGTGGAGTATAAGTGAGAAAAATTAATGAGTCATTAACTATTAAAACAGGCCCAAAATTCACTCTTCGGCCCGATCATCTTTTCCCATGGTTTTTGCCCTGTCTTTCTGCCATTGTTTGCGCATTTTCTTCCATTTTTCTTGAGCCTTTTTACCGCGCATGATAATTTTGCGTCTGGTGCCATAATCCATTTCCATGATCATCTCGATAACCATATCATTTATGGCCACTTGCAGGCTATCGTTGCTTGTCTGGTATTTCTCAAAAGCCTCCCGCAATTCTGCCTCATCTAACTTTCTTTTGGAAATAGCCACAAAAATTTCCCGTTGGCTTCTTGTAATGTCCCTCTGGATAGGCATTAATTTTTCATGCTGCTGCAACATGAATCTCCTAAATTTCTTTTTTTCACTACGCGGGAAGAAATCGACAATTCTAACGTCGGGCTTTTTATGAAATATCTTCCTGTCATGCAGATTTCTGAATATACGGGTATCCGATACCAGATAACCAACAACGAAGAAATTCAGAGCCAGAGAAAAGAACAAAATTACATTGATCCAATTGGCTTTTTTCGATTTCTCACCCATCAAAAACTATCCTCCATATCTTCCGAGAGAAGCACTTGCGCCTGATCATAGAGGTAAAACTCCTCATCCAGCGGATTATGCCCCTGCTCTGCCGAATAGAAACCCAGATAAATGCCCAAAACACAGGTTAAGGCCCACCCCACAGCCTTTGGCATCATTAAGTCAAACAAGTTCCAGGGAAAAGCAATGACGCCCGCCTGTCCCATTCCCGGCACGGCAAGAATATTGGCCATCAGGCGTGCAGACGGATTAATATCTGTTTGTGCCTGATAGGCGCGCAGATAAATATCCAGCTTTTCATCATTCATCTCGTCGTCTCCTCAATAAACGCTTTTTTATGGGCGCTTAATAATTCAGCCATCTTTTTACGGCCCCGTACCAAGAGGGATTCCATGGCACTGGTGGTTACCCCCAGAATATCTGCCGCTTCCTTATTGCCGAGGCCCTGCAAATAGCACAGGGTCATTGCCATTCTCTGCCTATCCGGCAAATGTTTCAGAGCCTGCTCAATTTCTGCGGCCATCTGCTTTTCACTTAGATGCGCATCCGGCTGTATCTCATCCGATTGAACATCATAGGCTTCTGCAAGATCCACCGCCGGTTTATATTTTCGTTTTGCATCAATACATAAATTCATCACAACCCGGTAAAACCACGTGGTAAAGCGGGTTTTTCGGCCCTGATCCCATTTTGACGCATTTTTCCATACCCGCACAAAGGCCTCCTGCATTATATCTTCGGCCCCTGCCCTGTCCTGTATCACACGTGTGGCAAAGACATGATAGGGGCGCAGGTGACGCTCAACCAAAACCTTGTAGGCCGTACTGTCACCGCCGCCAATACGGATCATCAGTTGCTCATCCGTGATATTAATATTCATCTGGCCCTATATACTTTGGTTTCACTAGTATTATACGCCCCGCTGCCCAAAATCCTGCACAAAAAAATGCGCCGGTGATGACAGGCGCATTTTTTAAATCATCAAGCTTGGCAATTAATCATTCCACGACCCACGTGCGTCCAGACCGGAGGAGAGCGTTAAAATCAGCCTTCTTGGCCTGTTTCGCCTGCTCTAGCTGATAATGTACCAACTGTTCATAGCTTTCCGCCGGATTACAGTAAATAATACCGCAAACTACCGGAAAGTCCGGGGCTTCAAGCTCACATAACATAAAGGCCATATGACGGTTGGTTTCATCATGGACCAAAATATCATCTTCTGTAATACCGTCTTCACCAATGGTGACAACCTCAAGAACCATTTTATCTGCATTAAAGTGCAGGCCTTTCAGAACATCTTTGCCGAACAGCATCTTCTCGCCATGTTTGACATGAATCTGCGTATCCTTTGCGGTCTTTTTGGTGGTAAATTCATCGAATACACCGTCATTATAGACGATACAATTCTGGAATATCTCGACAAAAGACGCCCCTTTATGTTCCTTGGCCCGAGCCAGAGTCTGGGGTAGTTCTTTCAGAGAAGTATCAATACCACGTGCCACAAATCGCGCCCCTGCCCCCAAGGCAAAAACACAGGGAGATAACGGCGCATCAACGGAGCCCATGGGCGTTGACGGCGTTTTCAGGCCCGGCTGTGATGTGGGCGAATATTGGCCTTTGGTCAGGCCGTAAATCTCATTATTAAACAGCATGATCTGAATATTCACATTGCGGCGCAACACATGCAGCATATGATTTCCGCCAATGCTCAACCCGTCTCCGTCACCGGTGACCAGCCATACCTCAAGGTCAGGATTAGCCAGCTTGATACCCGTAGCAAAGCCCGGTGCCCGCCCGTGAATGGTATGGAACCCATAAGTCGAAATATAATAGGGAAAACGGGAAGAACAGCCGATACCGGATACAAAAACCGTATTTTCCGGTTTCGACCCCGTATTGGCCAGCGCCATCTGAACGCCCTTCAGGATAGCATAGTCCCCGCATCCCGGGCACCAGCGTACTTCCTGATCAGTTTCAAAATCCTTGGGAGAGGCCTTGGTTATTTCGGATAGCTTGTTCATGCGCTTTCTCCCAGATTTTCTGCAATCGCTTCGGTAATTTCCGAAATTTTAAAAGGCTGGCCTGAGACTTTGGACAACAGATGTGTATCTAGCAGATATTGACTACGCAACAAAGTATTGAGCTGTCCCGAGTTCATCTCTGCGACAATTACCTTGTCATAGGACTTTAATAAGTCATTCAGATTCCGGGGTAACGGCCAGATATGACGCAGGTGAACATGGGCAACATCCAGCCCGTCTTTCCGCGCCCGCTTCACCGCCTGATGAATGGCCCCATATGTGGAGCCCCAGCCAACAACCGCCAGCTTACCGCCTTCTGTCCCTTGCGAGACATCCTGCAGAGGCATATCATTTGCGATATTATCAATCTTGGCTTTACGCACATCGGTCATTTTCTGATGATTGTCCGCATCATAGGAAATATGGCCGCTGTTATAATCCTTCTCGATACCGCCGATACGGTGCATCAGACCGGGGGTGCCGGGTTTGGCCCATACTCTGGCCAAAGTTTCCGGGTCTCTCAGAAAAGGCTGGAAGCCTTCGGTTTCTGTATGGAATTTAACCGGGAACGGCTCATAATCATTAAAGTCAGGAATTTTCCATGGCTCTGATGCATTGGCGATATAGCCATCAGACAGGATCATCACCGGAGTCATATATTTTGTCGCAATACGTACCGCCTCAATCCCCACCTCAAAGCCATCGGTGGAATTGGACACGGACAGGACCACGATTGGCGCATCGCCATTACGGCCCCATACGGCCTGATACAGATCAGACTGCTCCGTTTTGGTCGGCAGGCCCGTGGACGGTCCGGCCCGTTGAATATCAACGATAATCAGAGGCAGTTCGGTGCTGATGGCAAGGCCTATTGCTTCGGTCTTGAGCGCAATACCGGGACCGGAGCTTGTGGTCATACCCAGGCATCCGGCAAAAGACGCGCCAATAGCCCCGCAAATAGCCGCGATTTCATCCTCGGCCTGAAATGTAATAACCCCAAATTCTTTTAGCCCAGCCAATGTGTGCAACAAAGGCGAAGCAGGCGTAATGGGGTAAGAGCCAAGGATCAATTGAAGGTCCGCCAGTTGCGAGCCGGCAAGAATACCCCATGACAGGGACTGGTTGCCATTCACAGTCCGGTACGTCCCCGGTTCTTCCTTGTATTTATCAATATGATAACGGCGCAGATTGCATGACATCTCAGCTGTTTCGCCGAAAGCGTGACCCGCATTCAGGGCCGCAATATTGGCTTGGGCTATATCAGGTTTTTTGGCAAATTTCTGTTCAAGGCTGTCAATGATTGGCTGCCTTTTGCGCCCGAACATCCATAACAGCAGACCCAATGTCCACATATTCTTACAACGCAGGCTGTCCTTTTTTCCAAGGCCATATTCCTTCACCGCCTCAACCGTCATCTTGGTGATGTCCATGCGTTTCACATCATAGTGCGACAGGCTGTCATCTTCCAGCGGGTTACTTTCATACCCGGCTTTTTTCAGATTTTTGGCACTGAAAGCTCCCTCATCCAGTATGATCATGCCGCCGTTACGCAGGTTGGCCAGATTGACCTTCAGCGCCGCCGGATTCATGATCACCAGAACATCTGGTTCATCCCCGGCGGTGGATACCTCCACTGACCCGAAATTAATCTGAAAGGCCGATACGCCGAATGTGGTGCCGACGGGCGCTCTGATCTCCGCAGGAAAGTCAGGAAAGGTGGACAGGTCACTGCCCTCTAACGCGGTCGCAACCGAAAATTGAGACCCGGTTAATTGCATACCGTCGCCGGAATCTCCGGCAAAACGTACGACAACTGAATCAAGCGATGTGACCTCGTTGCAATTAGTCTCCTGAGAAGTTTGCCCGCTCATTTTATGTCCTTAGTCGTTTAATTATTATATCTTTTCATGATAATTTTTATGACCTTTTATCTGTCATTGCAAGATAATATGAGTATCCTTGGCAAATATCCAATAGGCTGCTGCCTAATAAATATTATTTTAAGATCGCCATGACAGAAGAATCGCAAAGCCGCCGGATGTGGCAAATCGCCCTGCCCTCCATAATCGCCAATATCTCCATCCCCCTGTTGGGGCTGGCCGACGCCTTTATCATGGGTCATTTACCGGACCCGCGCTATCTTGGGGCCATTGCCCTTGGCGCGATGATGATCAGTATTTTATATAACAGCGTGAACTTCCTGCGTATGGCGACCACTGGCTTTACGGCGCAGGCCGTGGGCCGGAATGAAACCGACACTATCCTGCAAATCTATTTGCGGGCGAGCATTGTGGCGGTGGGCCTTGGCATTTTCTTTATTCTTGTGCAGTGGCCGGTGACCGAACTCACCTTCTCTCTTACCCAAGCGGATCAGGGTGTCGAAAATCTGGCCCGGGAATATTTATATATCCGCATTTGGGGCGCCCCCTTTGCCCTGATCAATTTTGTGGCCGTCGGCTGGTTGCTGGGTCTGCATAAAGCTAAGGAGGCACTATGGATTCAATTGCTGATGAATATATGCAATATCCTGCTGAATTTCCTTTTCGTTTACGGCTTTGGGATGGATGTTGACGGCGTAGCACTGGGAACAATTATTTCCGAATTTCTGGCGGCATGTTTGGCCTTTCATCTTATATCCCGCCACAGCAGAGACATGACCGGGCATGGCATATGGCATAGCAAGGCACGAACAGGTCTTTTTGACAGGGCAGCCTTTGTTAAACTGTTCATTCTGAACCGGGATATATTCATCCGTACGGCCTGCCTGACCGGGGCCATGGCGGCCTTCACCATTCTGGGGGCCAATATGAGCAAGGAAATACTCGCGGCAAATGCCATATTGATGAACCTGCAAATGGTGACGTCTTTCGGCCTTGACGGCTTTGCACAGGCGGCGGAGGTTTTGGTCGGCAAGGAAATTGGCAAGAAATCCTCCACAGGCCTGCGTCAGGCCGTCATCATATCAACCAAATGGTCATTGATCACGGCGGGTCTATTCAGCCTGATCTACGTCACATTCGGAGATATGATTATTGACGGGTTAACCAATATCACAGCGGTCAGAAATGCCGCCGCTGACTATATGATTTGGGTCATTGTCCTGCCGCTGGTTTCCGTATGGTGCTTTTTGCTGGACGGTATCTTTATCGGGGCGACAGCCGGGAAATATATGCGCAACGGCATGGTGATTTCCACGGCCATATATATTGCCTCGCTAGTCATATTCCTGCCGCTCTGGCAAAATCATGGCCTGTGGCTCAGCTATTCAATATTTATGGCTGTTCGGGGGCTATCACTGGCGGTGAAATATCCTAAAGTTGCCATTTACGCAGATGTTTAGGCTTATCCAGACCACGCCACATAGCCTTCACATCGGCGATAAGGCCGCCAGTTTCCAGCAATCTTTCAAGATCAGCCCCGGAAATGGATTCATACTCTGTATGCGACACGACACCCATAACCGCCGCATATGAGTGATCTTCCAGATCATCCAGTGATGGTACAAGGTCGATGTTAAAAAACTTCTTGGCCTCAAGAGGGTCCGCCGCCGCATCATGCACATCCACCGTAAAGCCGCGCCTTTGCAATCCCTTAATAAGGTCAGTGACCTTGGTATTGCGCAAGTCAGGGCAGTTTTCCTTAAAGGTCAGGCCGAGAACCAGAATTTTACCGGCCCCGGACAGTTGGGCGCACACGCGCTCTGCAACAAAATCCGCCATACCGTCATTGATCGCCCGGCCCGACAGGATAATTCGCGGGTCATGGTTGATCTGCCGCGCCCGCTCAGCCAGATAATAGGGATCAACCCCAATGCAATGCCCGCCGACCAGTCCGGGGGTGAAATTCAGAAAATTCCATTTGGTGCCAGCGGCTTCCAGAACGTCATAGACTGAGATGCCCAGCTTCTGAAAAATCATGGTGATTTCATTAATAAAGGCGATGTTAATATCCCGCTGGGAATTTTCGATAACCTTTGCGGCCTCTGCGGCGCGAATGCTGGCGGCGGCAAATGTCCCACCACTGGTCACAGCCCCATAAAGGTCGGCCAGAACGTCCGTCACGGCTGGTGTCTGTCCGGCAATGACCTTGGTTATCTTGTCAACGGTATGTTCCCGGTCCCCCGGATTAATTCTTTCCGGTGAATAGCCAAGGAAGAAGTCCTTGCCACATTTAAGGCCTGATTTTTCTTCCAGTACCGGGCCACAAAGTTCCTCCGTCACACCCGGATAAACCGTGCTCTCAAAAACAACGATGGCCCCTTTGGTCAAGAGTGGCCCCAACAGCTCGCAAGCGGACTCAACCGGCCTCAGGTCCGGACTGTTATCATCATTCACCGGCGTTGGTACGGTCACGATATAAACAGCGGCGTCTTTTATATCAGATGCCTGTGTGGTCAGCGTAATACTGCTTGCTTCCAGCCTTTGCCGATCAACCTCGTCGGTTCTGTCAAAACCATCCTTCAATTCCTTGATGCGGTTTTCACTGATGTCAAAGCCAATAACGTTAAATTTCTTTGCCATGGCAACAGCAAGTGGCAAACCAACATATCCAAGGCCCACAATGACAATGCGGCTTTTCGGGGTAAAGGCAATCTCAGTCATAATTTTCCATATCAATCGTTTGTTATTGTTCCATATATCATGTCATATCCCCAGATAATTAAAAAAATGCTACCATCATGACATTAATCCAGAATTTCCTGCCATTCCTGTTCTATTCTATTAAAGCGTCCTGAGGACAATGTGTCATACAAGCTCTGACTTTTATCCAGCATCTGCCCGCCGTTTTTGCCCAGGCTCCGGAAATTAAAACGCATTTTGTCCCGGGATGGCTGATACCAGAATATTTCAAGGGGCATGGTCAGATATATGCCTTTATCAAAACTTCCCTGACCAAAATCATCAGATGACATATCCGTTACAGTTGCCCAGACGCCAATACGTATCCCGTTATTAAACCGCCGAGAAATATCAAAAGTCGCGCCATAATCTCCGGCAAGATAACGCCCGGCGCTTAATTTGCTTGTGATATTATATCTGGTATTTTCGTAATAAATTGTTGCATGTCCAGTAACCACATTATAATTGCGGAAAGAAAACAGCTGATCAAAATTCCTTTGCTTGACCCAGTTCAGGTCAACGCCGACGGCAAAATTATGTTGGTAAGGCCGATAAAGAACTTCTGCCCCAACACCGCCATACATACTTTCCAGCAACCCGCCAGTGAAACGGGCATAAATATTTTTATCCACCTGTAGGGAATAGCTAAATTGCGCCCGGTCAATGGCGGTTCGCCCTTCCTTGGCATAACGTGAAATATCACTGCGTACTTTTGGAATACCCAATGTTTGATCAATGGGAATCTGATCAATATCCCCGACAATATATTGTTTTAACTCAGCAGATAAGACCAATTGCCTACTAACCTGTAGCGCGCCGTATAATTTGGCATAAAGGTCCGCTCGAAAGCGGCCATCATCATTACCACCAAAATGGGTCAGAAGATAAGGTTTAAGACCCCAGCTATAGGCCATTCCCGGTTGTGGTTTGTAAGGCTCTTCCTCAGCCTCAACCTGCTCTCCTGGTGCCGTAATTTTGCTATTGGCCCAAATTTCTTCTGGACTGCCCTGATAATCATTGGCTTTTTCCAAATCCCGCCGCAACAGGGAAACATGGGACAACGCAAGACCATTTTCCTCAGAAATTATGGTGAATTCTTCCACATTATCGGGCATTGTCCGGGTCAATATACGGGCGGCACGACCTATATTTTTTGTTTCTGGAAAATATGGCCCTGTTTCTTTCCTGACCATAGCCTTTTGGTTAGCAACAGAAATTGAAATTGGCGACAGGCCTGCCTTTTGCATTTTATCATATGCGGCCTGAGCCGTTATTTTTTTTAAAGCGGGGGTATTACCGTTACTATTTTTTTCGCGTTGATAAACGGCTGTTTTTTTGAATTTTTCTACAGCCAACTGACCAATAGTATCAAACTTTACGGTATTATATTCTCGTATCAGTTTCTTATTTCGATCATAAATATATAGCTTCACCCTGTCATACTTTGCCAAAATAGCCCCGAGCAGTGTCAGATTATCAGCGTCATTATGATCTAATACGGACAGTTTGAAAATAATATTTCCCGGCTCCTGTGTGATTTCAATAATAGTAGCTCCCAAACGACGCATACGGTCAAAAACAACATCATTTCCTTCAATAGAAGCATTTATCTCTGCTTTGGGATCTTCCGTTATTGTGGCCTTGCGCCTTTCCAGAATTGGGGCCGGGTTACTATCCCTGAACCATTTTCTGAATTTAAGTTTATGAAGATTTTGTTTTAGAGTTAGACGTATGCCAACGCGCTCCCCTTCATTAAAACCTAAAGCTACCTCTGCCCAGGAAACTGGTTTATAATTAACCCCGATGTTAAAGGCACTCTTACGCTTTGCATTGGAAAAAAGAACAATTTTTCGCCTGTCAACACCGCTATATTCTACTTTCAGGCTCAATCCTCTGATCGGTGGGTGATATTCCGCCCCAGCAAAAAAAGCCATGTCATGGCCGGAAAAAAAACTTCCACTTCTGATGCCGCCGCTACTTGTGGTCAACGATCTTTCATCAAAGCTATTACCAAAGAGGCGGAACAGATTGCTCATACCGCCCCGTGACCCCAAATAGCCCCAGGCAAAACCCATTGTAAAATCAAAATCATAATAGCGTTTGCTGGCAACCAGATATTCCCCGCCGAAACGGCCTGTACCAAAGGCATCCTGAATACCAATGGCTACTTGTGGTCTGTAATTCCCCTCATCCCAAAGACGGATTTTCACATCCAATGATCGATCAACACCAAAATTATTTTGGTTGTCATCTGAATAGCTTAAAGTAGTTTCCAGCCATGGGGTAGCTTGCCATGTTGAAAAATACCTAGTTTCCTGATTGTTATAATTAACTCCAACAGCAATCGTGCCATCCGGTGAAAAACGGGCCGTCCGCATTTCTAAAAGCCCGATGCCTCCAAAATCATTAAAAGAATAGGACATTTCTTCCGCCACAGATACGGACAAGGTAGATGTAAAAACCACATACCCAGCCAGTAATGACAGAATGGAATTACGGCGATATTTCTTTTGCCATAACACCCGTGATACCATTTTTAACGGATCAGGACAGCGATGGATGCTGCGGATACGGCCAGATTCTGGAATATGCCACCAATCTCTTTCACCAGAGAAAGTGTATCAAATGGACTTAAATCTGTCGGGACCACAATAGCGGTACCCGGTGGAATACTAATATCCCGGTCCCCGCCCCATGATGACAGGTTAATAGGCCGGGCAACACCGTTGGGATAAACGATATATATACGCCCCTCATCTGCCGACCTGGTATAGCTGCCCACTTCATTGATATAATCCGCGATATTTTTCCCTGGTACGAATTGCAGCGCACCGGGATTAAGTACATCCCCCATGGCTATGATGAAGTTCGGCCTTTTTGGCATAAAGAGGGCATCACCAGCCTCCAATATTGTATCCAGCGATGGATCCAAAGATAATTTCAGTGGGTCTGCCTCAATAACAACGCGCCCGATTAACTCCGCATTGACCAATTGATTGGTTAACTGCTGAGCCGCAGCCAGAGAATCTGCTTCAATATTTTTCTTAACAGACGCCGAAATCATTGCTGACTGAAGATGTCGTGCGGTCTTCCGCAATTCTTGCCGTTGAATTTCCTGCACCCTTTTACGGGTGAAAATTGCACCATATGAATAGGCCTGGTCCGTAATGCCGCCAGCGCGTGCAATTAAATCAGATAGCTTTTCTCCTTTGCGGATTGTATAAACACCAGGCTGCATAAATTCACCTGATAACAATACAGCACCAGATTCAAAATTGGAAAATTTAGAACCTACTCTGACGCCCCCGCCAGGATTGATAGATATTGTCGCAAGATCAGTCTGACGCGCATCTACATAATCCCACTTCATACGCACATGATCTGTTTGCGGGCCACTATCCAGATTTGCTATTTCTATATTAGTCATATTTGCATCATTGGATGCGCCGCCACTTACAGCAAGAAGTGAAGCCAAAGAAGTTCCTGGTACGATGGGATATACACCAGGCAATCGAACCGCGCCGTCAACTGAAACTATATATTCAAGTATCAAAGGCAATAGATTGTCGACCTGATTATATATGCTTGGGCATGATAGGTGACCTTTGCTTTTAATCTCTTCTTCATCTTCTTTTTGTGCCATCTCCAATAATGCTTTTTGGTTATCATCTAATGCAAGCGAACCAGTGCTATTACTTTTATCAGCCAGTACTTCACCGACTTCCCGACCAACAAAAACTGCGCGCGTAGCCGTCGCAAAACGATTTGATTGTGTGTCATTAATTATTCTGGCGAGATTCTTTAACGGGCGACAATATTCAGTATTTTCTTTTCCATTTGAAAGCTTCTGCTCAGCTTTGTATTTCCCCGTTACAATAACTTGTCTTACTGTCTCAGACGTTAAAAAGGCCACATCCTGACGACCTAAAAAAATAACCCTGTCCCTGTCTTCCAGATCAATATTCTGGTTATCATTCAATATCTTTTCCGGACTAAAAATACGTAGGATGCGTGTTTGGGTTTTTTTATCAACCCGCTCGATCAAACCAAATAATAAATATGGGTTTTCTTCTAAGTTAAGCCTACCACCCAGCAGATTACGTATAGTCTTCACTGTGGACAGAGATCTTAAACCGGGCGTTTTGACATGTCCGACAAGTTCAACTTTACCGGTTTGTGCATTTTCCACCAAATGGGCAATTATGGCTTCACCGCTATATATCTGTTGTCCCTCACCAATATTATAAAAGTTCTGCCGGCCCATTTTATCCATTTTAATCTGAGAAATTTCATAGCCATATGGGCGCAATGTCCCGCCGGCCAGTGCCATAGCTTTTTTGAAAGCTATACTCATTTTCCCGGTTTGTAACTCATAAATACCAGGCCGCACAAGTTCACCGTCCAGAGCAACCGTTGCCCCTATAGTTGGCACAATAACCCTGTCACCGTCCTTCAAGGAGCTAAAACCCGTATCTTTGCCTTCAAGCAGGTCATAAATATCAAAGATGGTTTTTTTACCATTTCGGTAAATTGCAACATTTCTTAAAGAGCCGGTTTTCTTGATACCGCCGACCCTCATTAAAACATCCAAAGGTGTCGCCAGACTTGATGTGCGGACAACGCCGGGTGTATCCACCTCCCCCGCAACGAATACAGTAATATAGCGTACAGAAGCCAAGGATACATATACTTCAGTGCCGATAATGCTCTCATCCACCTGCTTCTTTAATATTGTTCTAAAGTCACCAAAGCTCATCCCTAAAACGGGGATCGGTTTAAGGTCGGGTATAATCACACGGCCCTCAAGATCAACTTTGACCGTATAAGACTGAGATTTGGATCCCTGAAATGTCACAATCAATTCATCTCCGATACCGAGCTTGTAGGTATCAGGAATTACCCCTGTCATAATGCTGTCTTCGGTCGGAATATTCTCAAAAATTGAATATCCATATTGGGTAATCTTAGAGCCTAATCTGTTTTGGTAATCTTTTTCCAACCGGGAAGTTATAGCAATTTTCGCTTTGCGCTCCTTCAAAAGCCGCTCTTGGCGTTTTTGAAATTCCAATTGCCGGGATTGATCCAAAGGTGACACTACCGGTCTATTTCCCCCGCTTGATCCCGCCCGATTTTTCAGTGATTCCAAAGTTGCTGCATCTATAACCTGAGCCGACAAGGATTGATGCAGAAACATTACTGCGCCAAGCGTCAAAAATATCAGTTTCTTCAAGAAATTAACCTTCCCCATCATTTATATTTTCCTCAGAATCAAAGTAGTTACAAACATTTCTTCTTATATTTCAGGGAATGTAGCATATATGGCAATATGCGCAAGCATTTGGTTAACGAACCTGTACAGATTTAATCCACCAATCTGGGAAATCCCGGGAAATATTTCTTGCCGCTCGTGATGCCGCATCAGAAGAGGTGAAAAGACCATAACATGTCGCACCGCTGCCGGACATTGCACTATGGATACAATCACTGCTTTCTTGAATTTTATCTAGCACTATTCTAGTTTCCGGGCATAACGCACATGCGGCAGCCGTTAAGTCATTCCTTCCAAAGGACAGTATTTTCAGCAGGTCATCCACTGATGAAATTTCAC
>JAADFR010000069.1 GCA_013152755.1 Alphaproteobacteria bacterium | reverse complement strand
CGGCCCTTAATGTGCGTCAGATGGGCTCCAACGGTTGGGCTTTTGGCCGTGACCGGACGGAGAATGGCCGGGGTATGTTGCTGGGCAACCCCCATTACCCCTGGTATGGCACAAACCGTTTTTGGGAAAAGCATCTGACCATTCCGGGCAAGATGAATATTTACGGGGTTCAGCTCCTTGGGGCGCCGGGGGTGGCCATTGGCTTTAACGAAAATATTGGCTGGACCCATACGGTGTCCGACAGTGAACGGGTGGTCTTTTACAAGCTGGATCTGGTGCCGGGTGATCCGACCAGCTATTATTATGATGGCAAACCGCGCAAAATGACGTCGCGGAAAATCATGGTTCCGGTCAAGGGCGACAAGGGTGTGGTCACCCTGACGCCGCATACTGTCTGGTTTAGTCATTATGGCCCCATGGTCACGCTGCCCAACGCACCCTGGAGCGATAAACAGGCCCTCACGATCCGGGACGCCAACCAGGGCAATCAGAATTTGCTGGATCAGTGGAAGGCCATGGATCTGGCGAAAGATATGGATGCCTTCATCGGCGCCCACCGTAAATGGAACGCCTTGCCGTGGGTCAATACCATGGCCACCAGCAAGGATGGCCGGGCGGTTTATATTGATGATTCCAATGTGGGCCGCCTAAGCCTCGAGGCCATTTCCCTGTGGCAGGACAGGGTCAAAAGCGATCCCCAGACCAAGGGCTTTTATGAAAAAATGGGCCTGATATTGTTGGATGGCAGTGACAGCCGCTTTGAATGGCAAGCCCACCCAGAGGCCAGAGTGCCCGGCGTTGTGCCTTTTGTGGAACAGCCTTTTCAGGAGCGTTCGGATTATATTTTCAATGCCAATGACAGCTATTGGCTGACCAATGTGGCCGCGCCGCTGACGGGCTATTCACCGCTTTACGGCCCTGTGGATGCGCCGCGTACCCTGCGCACCCGCATGAATGCCAAACTGGTCAGCGATGTCAGCCCGGATGGCCCGGCGGGGGCAGACGGCAAATTCTCCTTGCCTGAGATGCAACAGGCACTCCTGTCAAACCGCAGCCTGTCGGCGGAATTACTGGTGGATGAGCTGGTTGCGGCTTGCGCAGCCACGCCCATGGTGACGGTCGGGACAGATAAGGTTGATTTGACGGCGGCCTGTGCGGTTCTGAAAAACTATAACCGGCGTCTTGATCTGGACAGCCGGGGCGCGGTTCTGTTCCGGGAATGGATCACCCGTTATAATTATCGGGAGACCAAGCGTAAGGGCGCGCTCTTTGCCGTTCCTTTTGATGCCAATGATCCGGTCAATACGCCGCGCGGCCTTGGGGACAAGACCGTTGCGTTGCAAAAGCTGGCGGAAGCCGTTCAAATCATGGCCAAGGCCGGATTGGCCCCGGATGTGCGCCTTGGCGATGTGCAGTTTGCTTACCGCGCGGGGGAAAAGATCGCCGTTCACGGCGGCAATGCTGAGGATGGTATTGCCAATATCATTGATCAGCGGGTCTATTACACCCGCGCCAAACAGGTTCGGGGAACCAAGGTTGAGGGCAGCAAATATCTGACGGACAAGGGCTATCCCATCACCGGCGGCACCAGCTTTCTGTTAAGTCTGAGCTATACGGATGATGGTCCGGTGGCGCAGGCTTTCCTGACCTATGGCGAGTCCGGCGACCCCACATCGCCCCATTACACGGATCAGACAAAGCTGTTTTCTAAAAAACAATGGCGTCCCATATTATTCACACCAAAGGATATTGCCGGGGACGTGAAGTCCAGAGTGGTTTTGACCGGCCCCCGTTAATCCGGGGAACAGAGGGAGACCTCAACCCCGTTGACGGCGGCGGTGCCGATGAGCTGATCTGTGATTTTTTCATCGGTCAGGTCATTGACGCTGACCCCGCCGTGGGCGCGGGCGATGCGCATTTCAACGCCCTTTCGGTCATGGCCCCAGCCGTGGGGAATGCTAATCACGCCGGGCATCATGTCATCGCTGGCCTGTGCGGTGAGGGTCACGCGCCCAACCCGGCTTTTAACGCTGACCTGCGCGCCGTCCTTAAAACCATATCGGTCAAGGTCCGCTTGATTGATCAGCAACACACAGCGGTCTTTGCCCTTCACAAGCCTACGGCTGTTATGGGACCAGCTGTTGTTGGTCCGGATGTCCCGCCGCCCGATAAGCAACAGCGTGTCTTTCGTGGGCGTCGTAAACAGGTCGTCTTTCAATCGGTCCAGATCGGCCACCAGCAAATCCGGGGCGCAGGTGATCTTGCCGCTTTTGGTCTTTAACCGTTTGGTAAGCAGGGGATGTAGGTCGCCCAGAAGAATACCGTGGGGATTTTCTTTCAACTTGCTCAGGCTCAATCCCTCTGGCTTGCCCCGCCGCCGCCCGTAGGGGCCATTGGCCAGAGCCACGGCAATCAGTCTTTCCGGCCCGCGCTTTTTGGGCATTTTATCAACATCCAGTTTTTTCAGGTACCGCACCATCAGCTCATGATAGATTTCCCAATCATCAAGGCTGCCCTCCTCAGCAGTTATGACCTTTTCATTAAAGCGGGTCACATTGCTGACCGACAGACCGTAAAAGCTCACGTCATAATGGTTATGTTCCAGCGGCGCGGTGGGCGGCAGGATCAGATCGGCAAAGCGGCTGCTCTCATTGATGTAAAAATCAATGGCCAGCATGAAATCCAGCTGACCGAAGGCCTGTTCCAGCTGGCCGCCGTTGGGGGTGGATAACACCGGATTTCCCGCCGCCAGAACCATGGCCTTGATCTGGCCCGCGCCCTCTGTCAGGATTTCTTCCGCCATAAGGCTGCTGCTCAGTTCGCCGCAAACCTCTGGCCGATTGCTGACCCGGCTGTGCCAGCGGCCATAGCCGCCGCGCCCGACCAGCCCCGCGCCCACCAGATCAACGGCGGGCAGGGGAATAAGCGTGCCGCCAACCTTGTCCAGATTGCCGGTGGCGATATTGATTAACTGAATGAGCCATTGGCACAGCGCGCCGTAGGGCGTGACCGAAACCCCCATGCGGCCATAAAAAACCGCCTTGTCCTGCGCGGCAAATTCCTCGGCCAGTGACTGAATGACGTCAAGGGAAAGGCCGGTGATGTCCTGAACTTGTCCGTAAGGGAAGTCATTGATCAGGCCATGAATTGTTTCAAACCCGTCCAGATGGTCGCTCAGATGTTTTGTCTGCACCAAATTTTCGGTGAAGAGATGATTGAGGAAGGCCAGCAGAAACACTACATCCCGGCCCGGCTTGATGAAATGATGGGCGGTGGCCAGTTTTGCCGTTTCCGTGCGGCGCGGATCAATGACAATGACCTTACCGCCTCTTTTAAGGATATTTTCAAGGCGCGGTTTGACGTTGGGTACGGTCATGATGCTGCCGTTGGACACCACGGGATTGGCCCCCATGATGATCATATGATCGGTATGGTCAATATCCGGAATGGGGATCAGGAATTGATGGCCATACATCTGATATGAGGTGAATTGATGGGGCAGTTGATCGACGGAGGTGGCGGAAAACCGGTTTTTGCTCTGAAGCAGTCGCAGAAATTGTGATCCGTGGGTCAGCGCGCCGTAATTATGAACATTGGGATTGCCCAGATAAATCCCGACGGCGTTATGGCCATGTTTCTGACCAATGTCCCACAACCTGTCCACGGCCAGATCAAAGGCCTCATCCCAACTGATCTCAACCCACGCGCCATTGACCTTTTTAACCGGCCGTTTCAACCGGTCCGGATCGGTCTGAAGATCCTGTAATGTGGTCCCTTTGGGGCAGATATGCCCCTGACTGAACGGATCATTCTTGTCGCCTTTTATGGCAGTGACTTTATTATTTTCAACGGTAATTTCCAGCCCGCAAATGGCCTCACAAAGATTACACGCACGATAAATAACGGAAGGGCCCTGTTCAGATGAGGTCAAATAGAAATCCTTTTGTTACCGGAAAAATGGTGCCGCTGATGTGACTCGAACACACGACCTACGCATTACGAATGCGTTGCTCTACCAACTGAGCTACAGCGGCCTTTTTACAGGATACTATAAATAAGCGGTTATTTCTTTTCCGACAAGTAAAATATGGCTTATGGTGGTGGGCTGGTTTAATATCCTGATTTGTTAACAGGCGGGGTATGATGATGAAAAAGCCGAATATGACAGCACCAATATTCAAGGCAATTTTCGGCGCGGATTGGGATAATCTGCCGGAGGTTATGAAACAGCATTATGCTGCCCGGGCCGATAGCAATGACCTGATTATTGCTGAGGGGCTTATGACCGTCGAAAGTTCCCCTATGATCCGGGCTCTAAAGCCGCTTTTTCACTTTATGGGGACGTTGGTGCCCTATGAGGGGGTGGATATTCCGGTTACGGTACATTATCGCGCCCGGCCTGACAGCGATGCTTTTGAGCTGGACCGGATATTTCATTTTCCGGGACGTGCGCCTTATCGTTACCGCTCAACCATGTATCCCGTGGAAGGTCGGCAAGTGGCGGAGGTGATGAAGTTTGGCCTCTGCTGGCGCACATTCTTTAGCTGGCGGGACGGCAAGGTTCGGATGGCGCATAGGGGTTATGGCTTTCGAATTTTTGGCCGAATTATCCCCTTCCCCATCGATTTCTTGTTTGGCTGGGTCTATGCCGAGGAAACGCCCATCAACGACCATGAGTTTTCAATGATGATGGAAATTATCCATCCCTGGACCGGAAAACAATATGGCTATAGCGGGCGGTTCAAAATTATCCAGAGGCGGGATAGCTAAAAAATGAATTCTTGAATTTGAACATAGAAATTCGTAATAAAAGCATGTCGGTATCAGGAGAGAAAAACCCATGAGTATGGAACAGGAATTACGGGCGCGGGCTGAGGATAAATGTGAATTATGCGGCGCGCTGGAAAATTTGAACATATATGACGTACCCCCCGCATCAGACGGCAGTCTGGATCAGGTGGTCCTGACTTGTGGTACTTGCCGGGATCAGATTGACAATCCGGACAAAACAGATGCCAACCATTGGCGGTGCCTGAATGACAGCATGTGGACACCGGTTCCGGCGGTTCAGGTGGTGGCCTGGCGGATGCTGGACCGGTTGCGCGGCGAAGGCTGGCCTCAGGATTTGCTGGATATGCTCTATCTGGAAGATGAGGTTCGGCTTTGGGCGGAAAGCGGTGTGTCCGGTGCCACAGATGAGGCAGAGGCGCCGCATCTGGATAGCAACGGCGCGACGTTACAGGCCGGGGATACGGTGACGCTGATCAAGGATTTGAATGTGAAGGGGGCGAATTTTACCGCCAAACGCGGCACCGCTGTGCGCAATATTTCACTGGTCCATGATAACCCGGAACAGATCGAAGGCCGGGTCAGCGGTCAACAGATCGTTATATTGACCAAGTTTGTTAAAAAATCCGGTTAGGGTATTACTTCAGGGCGGCTTTCAGCCTGTCCATGGCCATATGTAACTGATCCGGGGCGCGGCAGAAGCATAGGCGCAGGAATTTTTCGGACCCCTTGCCAAAGAAATGACCCGGCGCGAGACCAACTTTTGAGCTGGCTAAAATATCAAGGCAGGCTTGTTTGGAATCGGTCATGCCGTCAATTTCAAAAAAGGCATACATCCCGGCCACCGGGCGGCGGCGCAGGATAACGCGTGGAATTTCATCCAGCGCATCACAGACGATCTCCATACCGGTGCGGCAATAGTCTTTCATGAATTTGACGAATTCCTCGCCGTCGCGCAGGGCGGCGATTCCGCCATATTGCAGATAGGTGGTGGTGCCGCTGGACGTATATTGCACCATCATGGCCATGGTTGCGGCCAGTGACGGCGGATGTACCATCCAGCCAAGGCGCGAGCCGGTCATGCTCCATGATTTGGAAAAACTGTTGACGATCAATACCCGGTCTTCAGGCTCTGAAATATCAAGGAAGGAGGGAACCACATTCTGATCATAGGCCATGCGGCAATAGACCTCATCAGAAATAATCCAGATTCCGGTTTTCCGGCCAAGCGCCAAGAGCTGTTTCTGTACGGCCACGGGCAGGATGGCGCCGGTGGGATTGCCGGGTGAGGCAAAGAAGAT